>JAYVOT010000001.1:0-2961 GCA_043757795.1 Chthonomonadaceae bacterium
AAAAAGAACTCGCAGTCAGTGACTAGCCCGAAAGCCTGGTGCGTGCCGCGATCCATCAGTTTTATCACTGAATCGGCGTCTGAGTCGACGCAGATCGTGCGAACGGAGGCAGGCAACAGATTGCCTGTCGCGACGGAGTGCAACGTAGTCGCCACCATCAGCGCGACTCCCAATCCCGCCACGAGTTCACGCATTCGATCCTGCGCCTTCATGCTGTCCGTGATGACATCCGGTAGAGGTCCGTCGTCCCGAATCGAGCCGGCAAGGACGAAATCGAGTTTTTTGACGACGAGCGCGTGCATGATGCCGGTTCTCAGGATTCCAGCCTCGACAGCCTGCCGAATTCCGCCAAGTCTGCGAATCGTATTGATCGCCCGAAGGTGATGCTCGTGTCCATGCGCGGAAGAGGCTCCGGTCGCAAGCTCCACTCCCAACGAAGTCCCATAGAGCGCGTGTTCTATGTCATGAGTTGCGAGAGCGTTTCCTGCGAAAAGCACGTCTATCCAACCTGCCGTGATGAGGGCTTCAAGATTTCCGCTCGCCCCAGTGTGGAGAATCGCCGGACCTCCTACTAGCAGAACTTTCTCGCCGCTCTTCTTCGCTTCGCGCATCGACTCTGCAATCGCGGCGATCACACGCTCTTTAGAGCGTTCCGACGAAACGGAACTGTTCATAAAAGTGAATCCGTCGCTTCGTTCCGGACGCTCCACAGGGGAAACTCGAACTCCGGAATCTCCAACAACGACCTTGTCTCCAGCTCGAATCCGGTGCATCGGCATACTAATTGCAGAGGCGGCGCCTTCAACTTCTTTCACGACAATGCCGCAATCCATCTCTATCGGATCGACAAGAATCCAGTCCTCTTCGAGTCGCACGTGAGTAACGAGATTCGTAGTCACATAGAAACCTTCCGGGAAGACTCCCTCCATCTCAGCCGAAGCTAGCTTCGCTTCGCCAGTATGACGGGTTGCGCCGTGTTGCTGTATGAGGTGCAAGATGTGGTTGAGTTGCGCCGAATCGTCTGCAGACACGACGATCTCAGCGTGACTCATATCGAGCTGTGTCGCCCCGATTTCAAAAGATTCGATGCGGTACTTCCCGTTTTCGCGTAAAATGATGTCGAGAACTTTCGATAGCGTGAGGGAATCGACGATGTGTCCGTCAAGAGAGATGGATTCTGAAGGCATGGCAACTCCTGTATTATACTCAAACTAACTCACGGCACTCTAAAGCAGACAAACTATACGTATGCATCACATCGTTACTGCTAAACAAATCTGTCCTCCATATACGACTTTATGGGGCGAGGGCGCACTGTTTGCCAGGGGTATCTCGGTTGCAGGCGATTGAGCGGAAAGCGACTGAGTCTTTCGCTGACCAAGTTTCGCTCATCCTGAGTTATTTCGAACGCATCAAACACCGCTGTATCCACGGCTTCCAACGCCTCCATGAAATTTTGCTCTACGAGTTGGAAGTCTTTCATGCGCTGATGAAACTCCTTCAACAACGTGTAGTAATCGATTGGGATCAACAGCTTTTGCACGTCGGCGGCTTTGATCGGTTTGTTGTCTTCAGCAGTTTTCGTGATTATTAGAAAAACATACTCCGCCAGGGCTTCATTTGCAAACTCCGCGAAGGGTTCGATACGGTTTCGTTCAAGTCGAAGCTCTTCAATCGGGGTTTCAGCGCCCCCTTCCAAAAATCGAAGACCCAGATCAGGTTCCGTCAAACGAAGATTTCCTGCTCCAATCCTCATCTTCGTTTCCGTCAAAAACCACTCGGCAGGATTGTCTTTCGCACGTTTCGCTAGTTCTGAAAGCTGATCGTATCCGTCCGCAAGAGGCTGCTCATCAAGAGATTTGGGCCAGGGAAGATTGTCCAAAGTGCGCGGGTAGACATGAGCGTAATAGCCTTGAATTACGCCGGAACGCAATTTTATTGCCCAATAAAAACGTGCTAGTTTACTATTGATGTATCCGGCAATTGCTTTCGCAGTTGTTGATGTGTCTGCTTCACCGACTATGATCGTATTGAGCGAGGCATTCTCGCCATCTACGGAAGCAAAGGGAGCAAGCGCGATTTCAGCGATCTGAATTATCAAGATGTCAGACTTGCGCTCGGTTCGCCAAAGGCTCAATTTGCCATTAGGTCTCTTTGCAACAGCGTCTAAATCCACCCATCCTGCCGGAGAACCGCTCCATGCCATTGCGAGACTTCGACCTCCAATCACTTGAATAGGTCTCGTTCCTGTTGGGGAATCTGTTACTTCTACGCCTCCACGCTGTAATCCATAGGTCCACTTTACTTTTGAGCCAAGTGGTTGATAAGAGCCTTCGGTTCCGTTCGGATGGAGTTTTTGCAAAAGACTTACATCTTTTTGTTCCAGTAATGGGAGAAGATAATCTCCCCCTTTTGAGTTAGGTGTCACAAGACACGGATTAACCCGCGGTTCGAAGAAATTGGCGTAATTCACCTTTGTGGGCGTTTTTTCTCCTGGCCAACTTGTCGGCACAGTGATCTCAATTAAATCGTCCTCATGAGCCGCTACTTTTTCAATAATCAATATAAGAGGAACACGGACCGCATCCCAAAGTGATAGGCTCTTGCCATCCTCTTCCACAAACTCCAGCCATACGATCTTTCTCAGGGCGGCTTTTTGTCCGATATGCAGCAACTGCCAAACCTTGCCTGCCGTCACGGAATTGGCGTAGCCGGCGCTCACCACCATTCCAAACCATCCTCCCGGTTGCAGCCACTCCGTGAGGGCGCGATACAATACGACTAGTCCCGTGTCTGCGTTCTGCCCCCAAATTGCAGCCCATTGCTCACGCATCTCCTCTCCGTATTTCACGCGCTCCGCGCGAATATAGGGCGGGTTTCCGACCACGTACTTCCACTTATTGAGATCACGCGCCATAGAACCGGGAGGCAAATTCTCTTCGCCGATCAAAGCGACCAGGT
>JAYVOT010000002.1:0-2952 GCA_043757795.1 Chthonomonadaceae bacterium
GGAACAGGTTATGAAGGCTTAAGGTCGTATTTGGCGCGAGCGTGAAATGCGGCCCGAAAGGAACCGGATCGTAACTCGGAACAACGATATTCGGGACGCTTCCGAGTCCGTCGCTGAAGCCTGACAACACAAAATAGGCGGTATCGCCGTTGTTGTTTGTGAGCAGCACATCCCAATAAGGGCTGGCTCCCGGCGCTACATTCAGCGTTCCGGGCAAAACAGCAAGGTCGAGGAAAGGAATGCTCTGCCCCTGTACTGATGAGCCTCCGAGCAGAATTGCGGCGCCCGCTATGCCGGACAGAAAAAGAGTCATCAATCGATTGAACATCAGTATCTCCTTCTAGAGTAATTATATATTTAATAGATATCGTATAGGGCTTTCGTCTGCTTGCTCCCAACTGCGCTTTTGCTGGGAGGAGAGCATGGCTATCGAAAGCCCCAATGAATCTTACTTGTGTGAGCGGCGCGGAAAGCGAACGCGCCGGGAAGTTCAGCTAGGGAAAAGTGAGGCTCAACGAGCCAGCGTTGATAGCGCCCTGATCGCTTGTTCCTATCACTGAGAAAGTTCCATTAAAGACAGGAAAAACGGACGTCAATGGAAAGTCGAAGCGAATCTGCAGCCGTTCGCCAGGGCGGGTTCGAGATAGATTTCCGGGCGGCAACGCTCCGTTTTCCAAAGAAATATTGCTTGGCGTGATGTACGACCCCGGGTTGAGAATTGGATCGAAGTAGAGCCTTGCTGTGGAGAGATTGATCGTAGTGATGTCCGCCGTTCCCTGATTTTCCAGAAGCAATACGGCATATCTTCTGCCGGAAAACTGATCTACGCCGGTGCGGTAGACGGGAAGAATCTTCAAGGTCGGAGGACCGCCCAGGTTGGAGACCACCCTGAACGGGTAGGCATTGGAAAGTTTTCCGCTCACGCTGACGGTGACATTGTAATTTCGAACCGAAGTCAGCAGACTTGCAGGGACGTCGATTGCGATTGACGCGCTATTCGAGGCGACGACGGTCATCTGAGAGTTATTGAAGCGAATGATCGGATTCGGCGACAAACCCGCCCCTGAAATCGTCATTCTGAAGGAACCAGAGCCGACTTTGACCGAATTCGGCGACAATCCGGAGATTTTGAAGGGAACGAACACTCCATAAAATCGAATGTTGTAAGGATCGTTCAACCCGCTCGTGATAAATTCGTCGATGAAGGCGCCTGTCATACCATCGAATCGAGTCACCTTGTTTGCAGTTCGACTGGCGACATACATATTGCCATCCAATCCGAAGTCGAAACTGTCCGTCTTGCTGAGTCCATTGCCGGAGGCGAATATGCCGAGGAAAGCGCCTGTGGATCCGTTGAATTTGCTGATATTGTTGGTTTCCCGATTGGCGACGAACAGATTCCCGTCGGGTCCGAATTTCACGCTGATGGGGCCATGTAGATCGGTTCGCACAAACGCGCCTAGAAGCGACCCCGATGGACTGAATCTAAACACCTGATTTGCGCCGAAATCAGTGGCGTAGAGGTTGCCGTCCGCTCCGAAAGTGCAAGTGACAAAACGATTGGAGGGCCCGTAGAAGAACGTGGCGCCCGTGTTGTTAACAGATGGCAATGGGTTGCCCGCAATGTTATAGCGCAAAATCCCTGGACCGAACTCGCATGGAATGTAGATATTTCCGTCCGGACCGAAGATAAGGTCATCCGGGAATGTAGCGATATTCGTCGCGAGCGTCGCCATCAACACGCCGGTTTTGGCATTGTATCGCTTCAAAGTGTGATCGTAACTCACGACGTAGAGGGTCCCATCCGGACCGAGTTGCGCTCCAGTGGGTTGGAAAATATTGAACGTGCTGATAAGCGCTCCGCTGCTAGCGTCGTGGCGCGTGATTTTGTTGCCAAAAAAGTTGGCGACGTAGAGGTCGCTTTGAGGCTGTGCCTGCGCATTTCCCCTGATGGTTGCAAACGATAGAAGCCCTAATAATAGGCAAGTGATGAGGCGAGAAAATCCGGAAGACATGCTATTTTCCTTAACTTTATATATTGCGATATCCGCTTTAAGCGATTTTCCTTATCGCAGGGTTCCGAATGCGCGGCAGGTTTTAAAGGCTGTGCGCGGGTTGAATGAGGGAGCCTAGCTTTTTCGCCGACGTCTGAAAAAAAGAAATCCGCCGGAGAGAAACATGCCCATAGTCAGGGCGACGCCGCCGGGTTCAGGGACGGCCGTTGCCGAGACTCTTCCGTTCTGATTGAAGATCGTCGCTCCGCTCTCTTCGTCAAGCAAACTCCAATTGTCGATAAGCGAACCGTTTCCATTGAAAAGATCGATGCTATCTCAACTTTTTCTACGTCGGCGAAGGACGACTCCCGCCCCAGCGATGCTTGCACTCACTAAAAGCGCCATACCGCCGGGTTCGGGAACGCCAGACGGAACGACCCGGGCGATATGCGCCGAAAGAGCCGTCGTGTCGAACAAGAAATTGCCGTTGGAACCGAAACCCACAGCGAAATCGATAACGTCATTTGCGCTCAGGGTTTGCGTCAACGCGAAACTCGGCCCCGTGTTCGCCCCGAAGCCGCTGACGTTGCCGTTGAAGAGTGAAACCCCATTGAGTAGAATATGCACGTCCGTCGTCGTTCCGACCACATCCGCTCCCGCGAAAGCTCCGGTAATCGCGTAGGTGTCCGAAGTGGGAATAATCAGACGAGCCTTCTCATACTGGTTCGCCGGGCCGGGATGCAACGCGAATTGATGCGGTTGGAATTGCTGCGTTCCCGTCAGCACGACATTGGCGGTGGAGTTGTAAAACGCGCCTGGTACCCCAAGCGAGATGACGGTGCGCCAGAATTCGATGCCGCCGTTCCCGCCGCTCTGCATATGCGGAATGAGCGCCGAGGTTAACGACGTTGAATAGCCGTAGCTCCATGCGCCGTTCGGATTGCCAGCGAGGGAAAAG
>JAYVOT010000003.1:0-2947 GCA_043757795.1 Chthonomonadaceae bacterium
TTTTTAATGATACTTGTTTGATGTCAGAACTCAATCTCATTTGTCGCTGACCGCTGGCTTAAATAGTCTATGACTCTCATCAAGTCTGAACTCTTACCTTCTATCGGATTTTTCTTTTACAGTTTTGCAAGGGCGCTAGTAGCTATTCTCGGATTTCTTTTAAAACGCGATTTCAATTGAATTGCCTAGACTAAAAGTCCAGCAAACTCCAATATTAGTTCACAATATAAGGTTAATTGAAGTTCAGCTGCGGTTCCACGTGCATATCCCAATTCTTCACAATTAAGTATACGTAAAAATACGGACGCAACGAACGAAAGATTCCCGAAAAATCAAAAATTACAGGCTCAGTCGTTCCGATGCTTCTTAATCGCTTGCTTAATGAAGAAGAGATTTCGCGAGCGTCGCCTACACTCCGAGCAGGTATAATGCAGTAGTCGCGTTCAAATAGTCTGAAGCGTTCAGTGCGATCGTATGAAAAGGATATTGAATGCGGCGGAGTTTTGTATTCTCAATAATAATTCTATTTTGCACTGGTATCGTTCATGCGCAGAATCTGAAATCGGCGCATCCTCGATTAGTGGTTGTTGTCTGCGCCGGGCTGACATTTGCAGACCTTCATCTCAATGACAACACGAATCCGCACCTGGCGAATTTTGTCGAGAGGGGAACTGTCGGGCTGATGAACTGCGCGGTGGATGGCGAAAGGACTTCCGTCGCAGCAAAACTGACTCTCGCCCTCGGACAGCGCGCGCTCTCATCCTCTAATGATCTTCGAGCGGGAAACGATTGGGAGATATTGAAAGGTGATCGAGAAAGCGTTGGAACGCTATTCGCGAAATCCACAGGGCTGAAATCCGATCCCAATCATTCCGTCAAGCACCTGGGAATCGCTTCTCTGCAAAGCAGGGGATTGAACCAAAATCGTCTTGGAGCGTTGCTTTCCGCCGCGAGTCCTTCGATAAAAACCTGGATCGTCGGGAACTCAGATACGGTTGAGCAATCGGAAGTTAATGGAAAAGTTCACTCGGAAACAGTCCAGGATCGAAGCGTCTCGCTCCTGACGGTTGATGAAATCGGCGTCGGTTCCGGGATGATCGCGCTTCACAGCTTCGATTCATCGCGCCCCTTCGGACTCACCGACAACCCAATTTCACTTGCCGGATATGCGCTTGAACAGCATTCTGATCTAACCGTAATTGAACTTGGCGATTTGGAGAGAGCGGAGGCAGCCGGAAAGTCCCTGTCTCAGGCAGACTATAAGCTAGCTCGCAATCACGCAGTTCGTCTACTCAATATTCTCATCTATCTGCTGACGGAACGCCTCAAGAAGGATCCGGTTCCCACGGATATTATTTTGGTTTCGCCTCGACCGCCCGGCGCTGACGCGCTTCATCCGCAAAACTGGAATCGCCTCACTCCTTTCATCGGCTTTGGACCCCATTTTCCGCCCGGCAGATTCCTTTCGAATACGACGCGAACTCCCGGCGTTCTCGCAAATGTCGATTTCGCCCCGACGATCCTCAATTTGTTCGGTCTTCCCATCCCTTCAACCATGATCGGCAGACCGCTCTCAATCCAACGAGATGAAGAATTCATCAATCCTGAGTTCAAAAACAAATTTGCAAATCGGTTGGCTTACTTGAACCGGATAGAATTTCTATCAAACTTGAACGAGTCCGCCCTCGTTCCCTCCCTGTTCTGCATGGGGGTGATGACCGTTTCTTGCATCGTTTTCGGGCTGATCGCGCTCCGTGTAAAAAATAACTTCCTATCAGTCTCGTGTTCTGCCGGGCTGATCTTCGTGTTGAACGCTCCCGGCGCTTTTCTACTCTCAACAATTCTCATTCCTCCGAGTCTTGTCGAGTACCTATTGCGATGCGCAGCGATCTCGGCAACGCTGACGCTGCTCTGCTTCGGAGCGTCTCGCGTCGCCAAAATAAGCCCGGCAGTTCTATGTTGCCTGCTTAATACCATTCTGATCTTGATCGACCTTGTCGCCGGACAGAATCTCTTAAAGGATTCATTGCTGTCAAACTATTTTATCGGTGGCTTTCGATATTATGGCATCGGCAACGAATATTTGGGAGTCATGTCGGGGTACGCTCTCGGCGGCGGATTCCTGTGGCTGGACGAATTGGGGAGAGAGCGAGCCGGTTTGGAGGCAATCGAGAATCAAGCCGAAGTCCCCCCCGATGCGCCCTTAAAACTTCAGACACTGCCACAACGGTTCGCTAGAGCCGCGCTATTATGCCTCTGGGGCTTTGAGGCTTTCGCATTCGGTTGGCAAGGCATGGGGGCGAATGCGGGGAGTCTTGCGGTGACGGGAGGGTGTTTCGGACTAGGAGCGTTTTTGCTCTTCGGGAAAAAGCCAGGGTGGTTGACGGCGACACTGTGCGCGATTGCGGGGCTTGGGCTGAGCTTCCTTTTCGCCTGGACGGAGGCGAAATTTGGAGGCTCTGCGATTTCGCACGCAGGTTCCGCCTTGAAAGCGGCAACAGGAGAGAGGGGCGCCGGGTATCTGGCTGAGATCGCTTTGCGAAAGACGCTCCTCAACCTGCGACTCTTGATTGCGCCCTGGACTCTGTTTACAGCCGGGCTGATCGCAATAGCCCTCTTATCGATACGGGCGTTGGCGGGGGATCGGCTGAAAGCCTTTCAAGAGTCGCACCCCTGGCTGACTGCAGCTAGAGCAGCTGTTCTAACAGCTGTCGTGACTTCGCTTCTCTTCAAAGATACTGGGGCGGTGACAGTTTGCTATCTGCTCGGATTTTTCATTTCAATCAATGTCTGCGCCCTCCTGAACACTAAATGAGAACTCAAGCGCTTTTGACATGCATTGCGAGGGAACGCGCCGGATTAGTGTACTGAAACGATTGTCGATTGAGAGGGAGCGTCGTTAGACAGGGAGAGGAGACAAACCCTTATTCTGTTCGCTATCCGGGGG
>JAYVOT010000004.1:0-2947 GCA_043757795.1 Chthonomonadaceae bacterium
CCGAGCTGCCTCTACAAAGAGGCGAAGGATCGTCCGCGAAGCCTGCCGGAGATATCCGCCCCGACCAACCTGATCCTGCTGACGGAATCTCGCGCTCCCTATCCCGATATCGGAACCTGGCTCGCCGGGTTCCGCGCCGATCAGCGCGGTCTCGGTCCTTATCAATCTCACAACGGGCAGATCACTTTTCTTTTCACCGACCTGCTTGTCAAGCGGATGAAGTTCGCAACGACCTGCACCGGCAAAATGTGGACGGACACGTACCCGGACGGCTCCACGATCTGCACCAACCTGAGTCAGTTGCCGGAAGAGTATAAGTAGGGGACTATCCTGCCACAGGTCGCAATCGGTGGTACGGATTTCACATTTAACCCTATTTTCGCCAGCAGTATCACAATGCAGTCTTGACAATTTCCATTTTGAAAAAATACTCGAAAATAGTCATAAATTCACTTGACATTCTTATTAAGAGGCGGTATATTCTCCTTGTAAGTCAACTATAGAGAGTGTTAGCAGTTAGGCGAATGCAGGGTACACTCCCTCACTCCCTCACTCCCTCACTCCCTCACTCCCTCACTCCCTCACTCCCATATCAACCGCGCCGTTTTGATAGTGTTCAGGAGATTGAGATGACGACTTCATCCTTAGAAGTAGCCCCTTCACCCGCTCGCAGGAAAGTTCACACCTGGGTCAACCACGCCCTCTGCATCCTGCTGAGCCTTGTGTTCCTCACTGCCGCCATCGCGAAAACCACCGCTTTCCGCGAACTCGAAGCTCACTCCTGCCCACATTTCGGAGATACAAATGAAACTTAGATTCAGATCATCTCGTCGGTTCTGCTTATCAGGGGTTATCGCAATCCCCGTTTTCTTGATTTCCCAAACACTGTCCTGGGGAACCACAATCAATCTCACTGGAAACCCTGGTCCAGGTACTATAGGGCTAGGAGTCCCTTACTCAATGAGTGTAACTGTCACTGGCGGACCAGGTAATGCCAAGGATGCGTATCTGTTCAGTAGATTAGTTGGAAATAGTATATGGAATTTCAAAGGAACATTCGGGTTCACAGGGTTTGGACCGGCTGGAATTCACACTTTCAATGTCGCAAACTACGCCAGTGGATCTTATGAATGGTCGGCATGGGGGGATGACACTGCCAATGTGGCTGCGCAATCGAATACAGTTGGCTCTTATGACACCCCTTAGGTAAACTCGATAGGAAGACGTCATTTTACGACATCTTCCTATCGAAACATGTGTCCAATCGAGTCAAATCCATCAATAGGCACTTCATCAAGAGCACAAACTAAGGAATAGTCGAGAAATAAGCGCTTCAATTTTCCTAACGTTCATAGTGAAAACTCAGGCAATTGTGATGAGCTTAATTTCTATTGTTTCCTAATCTTAATTTCTGAGGGTCATAATGCAAGCAATGTCTGTGACATTCCCTCGAAAAACAGGTTCGGATATTGGCCATGTATCATGTAAAGAGCCGCAATTCCATATCTTTGTGTGTTAGTCCCCTGTTTGATTATTGGAAACTAAAGATGCAAAAATCGCAAAGGTCATTTTTAACCTGCCTAATCGTTTTTATAGCTTTTTCAGCGATCAATTTTTTGAAGACGCCATTGGGACCGATGGCAGCCAAGGCTCAGTCTTTATTGCGCTTTGAAGCGAACCTTCAAATTACTGATCGCGGAAAACTATTCTATGCAAATATCGTAAAAGACGGAGCCAAATTTCATCTCCATGCCACAGACTCTTCAATTCAGGATACTATTTTTGATGGAAATATTGATGGACTAATCTGGGAATACGAAAGTAAATCCAAAAAAGCATCGCCAGATCTAGCGTCAAACATTCGCAGAGTTTACCTTCTGGTAAATAAATACGGAAAAGAGCGAATACAGAAAGAATACAAGATACCGAATGCCGGAATGAATATGTTCATGAACTTGGGAAAAAATATTCAAATTGCCCAACCTCGTATTGATGTTCCGAATTTCACTTCCCTGGGATCGTACAATTGGAAACCGAATGGCAAAGAAAAAATAGCTGATTGTCAATGTGAAAAATTTAGCTATAGAAACGTCAAACAAGGTCAAGTAGTAGAGGAAAGAATTTGGCTTCATAGGAAGTCTGGCCTAATTTTAAAGAAAGAAAGCATGGTTAAACTGAATCCAAGCGCACCATGGATCAGAAATACTATTCTCGTAACTCGAATCAAGTTTATAAAATCTGTAGTCAATACTTTTTTTCGACTTCCAGTGGGAACAATCGTAAGCATGCCAGAAACATACAATGATGTCAAAAACCCGGATGGTTTGATACGAAATAAATTGACAGGAGAAGGAAGAATGACAGGGGTGTCCTTCGGAGGCGGAGAGACCAAAGTTCTAAATTGATGTCTTATTGTTTCATTGCTTCATCAGATTGGAGATGAATATGAAATTGCATCCCAGTTTTCCCACTGCTCTTTATTTGTTCGTGCTGTCTTCTACGTTGTTCAGTAGTGCATCGCAGTGCACATCCTCTCAAGAGGCTAATCGAAAGACCGTAATACACACATGGAGCAACGTCGCAAACCAATCGTATCCTGTCTCAGTTACCTGGTCTGCATGGGGCGATGATACTGCAGGAGCAGCCGACGGCCCTGCATCAGTTGGAGCCTACACGACTCCATAACTGAACATTTACATCAATCTCATTCAAAAGTCAGAATGCAGTAAGGCAACGCCCAACAATTAGCGCTTCGAAATCCGAGCAGAATTGAGTTCGGATGGACGAAAAAGCAATTTCATAATTGTTGGGCGTTGCCTAACCGAATTCATTCCTCTTCCCACAAACATAAGAAGAGGGACAAATTAGCAGAGTAATCAAACCACCACTCATTAAATATGAATGGTTCGTAAATACAAAGGGTAGGATTGTGAAAATATCATACGCA
>JAYVOT010000005.1:0-2942 GCA_043757795.1 Chthonomonadaceae bacterium
AACGATTCGATTCCTTGCATTTCCTTACGTTGGGGAATGCCGGTTCGTTTTCGAGTGGAGCGAGATTCGCAACGTTATGAGGTAGTCGGCGTGATTATCGGCTGGAAACGAGATGAGTCAGATACGCTTCTCGGAGCGAACGACCTGCACATCAGGATCTGGGACTATCTCTTAGCAGATCAACGCAGAATTTCCGTTCGACGCAAGGGCAAATTCACAGCGCTGATTCGTCCTGAGCGCGGAGAGGAACTCATTGGCTGGTGCATCGATTTCGGAGCGGGGGGTATTCGGGTTCGCATTCCAAAAACGGAAACGTTGGGCGACAACCTGGAGATCGAGTTCACGCCCGGATTCAATACGGAAGAGCGTCCTTCGCAAACGTTCAAATTGAATGCAAAAGTTCTCCGTAGCGACGTGTACGGCAAATATGGGGATCAGTTGGAAGTGGCTCTCAGTTTCGCATCGCTCTCCGTTGAAGACGGAATGGCTCTCACGGCGCTAATGAGCTGAGAGCGCTTTATTGACCTCTTTTTTGCCTGTAGCGCCGTTTTGATCCACTTTCTCATTCGATTTGGGATCATTCGCGCTAGGCGTCTGCAAAGCGATCTTTTTGGCGGGCTTGTCTTCGTAAACGAGAAGCTTTTCGTCTTTCAACCTTGATAGATCCACATACTTTTCGTAGTTCTTCGGGATTGTGAGCGTCGCGGGGTTTCCATCGCTAACATATTTTTTAACGAGTCCCTCTTTAAACTCATCCAACCAGTCCGTGACTCCGCCTTCTCCCTCCACTGCCACGATTCTCACGATCTTCATCAAGTTCAGCGATTTCGCTAAGGGCGGCGGAGCGGGCGATCCGGCGGCAAGGAAAGCCGCTCGAAGGGTGTAGGCGTTCCCCTCCGACGCTCCTTCAAGAATAATCTTTTTGTTTTTGGGGACGTTGCCGCCTGGAAAAGCTAAAGTGTCTACTTTGGCTTCCGGGACCAGCTTTTTCAGCATAGCGGAACAGGTTGCGATCTCCCACTGCACTTTCGCATCGGAAAGTCGATTCAGGTGGGGATGCGTAACCGTATGATTCCCGATCTCGAAACCCATCTGCACAAGTTCATGCAGTTTTTTTTCCGCAGTCTCTTTCTGGTCGAAGCTTCGGCGGGGCAGTATGAAGAACATCCCCTTCAGGGCGAAATCCGGATGTTTTTCGTGAAAACCTTTCAAGATCGCAATGGCGCAGTTGGGATCAAGAGAGCCGTCTTTGAGATAGCAAAACTGGCTTTTGCGAGCGTCATCGAAAGTAAGAACTACTGGGCTTTTCCCCGCAGGCAAGTCGATTTTGCCGTCGAGGTATTCCGATAGGCTGATTGGGCGGAAGTTTTCTTTGTAGAGACGCTCAAGGTCGTGTTTGAAGTTGGAGATGCTTCGGATGAGCGAGCGTTTATTTTCTTTCTCCCGAATGTCGTGGTATTCGACGATTGGGACCATTCCCATCTCATTTGGTTTGTAATCGCTATTGGGCTTGCCCGGTTCCTGAGAGGCTTCAGGGGGGGATCCGGGGACGCCTTGAGGGTTCACAGTCGGAATCTGCGGCTGAACGACGAGTTTCGCCTCACCCTGCTTTAGCGGAAGACTTTGAGCGTTGGACGCTTTCTTGAAGGATGTACGTTCACGTGGAGACCCCGCAGGCATCGTCGCCATTAGCCCAGTGCAAATGCCCAGAAACCCCAATCCGATATTCCAGCGCAACCTCATAACGTGCCTACCCCATTCCTATTTCATTGCCAGGGAGAGACCCGAATTCCTGCATTCGAGCGAATCTTTCGACATAGCGTCAGTTTACCATGATTGAGCGAAATTCTCTACTGCAATCTCCAGAAACCTCACGGTTAGCGCATCTTAATCTTACAATAGTTTTCCATTGTCGTTCTCGAATATGGAAGAAATCTTTTACTGAAGTTTCCCATTTCAGGACGGCTTACTATGCTTATCGAATCGTTTGAGAGAATGCCGGACCCTCGAGTCAAACGCACGTACGCACAATCTAAACGACATCTACTTGACAAACATGTTATTGAGCGGAATTTATATGAGCTAGCCCTAGTATGACTATAAATGCCCTAATTGTAATCGATTCTATATAAGGTAGACTAAAAGTAATCGATTTTACACGGAGATAATCGTTTTTGCATGACACATCACTTTTCTAATAGCAAACAAACTCCCATTGGCATGATTGCGCTTCATCAGGAACTTGGGATGACGACTCCCTCGCCTGCGGTGCAAAGTTTTGCGGTTCCCGGCGCTCGGCGCACTCGTGAGACAGAGGGAGTGATAGAGGAACAGTATCCGCCAGCGTACGGTACGGATGGAACAATGCTGGGGAATCTGCGCTTTGCATTTCGATATGAGCCTATTGATCTCTTGACTCTCTGCAACGCCCTGAAAGCCATCGATCCTAAAGAGATTGAGAGATTTGTGCGTAGCGAGCCAACTGGCGCTTTCAGTCGTCGTCTCTGGTTTTTTTACGAAATGTTGACGGGAACGCAACTCGATCTCGATTCAGTCAAAACCGGCAACTATACGGACGCTCTTGACAGCCGTCTGCACTATGTCGCCGCACCCGTTAACTCGTCCCGACACCGTGTCCGGGATAATCTGCTTGGAACAAAAGAGCTATGCCCTACCGTGCGAAGAACCGCGAAATTAGAAACTTGGATTGAGTCTCGCCTTCAAGAAGAAGCGTTAACGCTTACCAGGCGTCATATGCCGGAGACGCTGGCAAGAGCCGTCAATTTCCTTTACGCCAAAGAGACGCGCTCATCTTTCGCTATTGAGGGGGAAGCGCCTGGTCGTAATCGGGAAGAGCGATTTTTACAGTCTTTGCAGACGGCGGCGTCTTTCGATTTTGCCGATAAGACGGCGTTGCTTCGCCTGCAGGGAAGCATTGTAGA
>JAYVOT010000006.1:0-2940 GCA_043757795.1 Chthonomonadaceae bacterium
ACCAACTTGGAGAGTTGTACATTTCCCAAATCCAGCACAAAGCGACGATTGAAACGGATGAATCGGGGAGCGTGGCTACATCGGCGACTGCAGTAGAAATGGCGACTAGAGGAGCGAGCATTACAGCTCCATTTCGTGCAGACCACCCGTTCTTGTTTTGCATCACGGACAAATCCACCGGAGCGATTCTATTCATAGGTAGAATGGCGAATCCGCATGAGAAGTCGACTGCAATCCCAAAATAGGATTATAAGGGCGTTTGCCCCATAGAACCTGAGATGGTATTTATCTCATCACAGCGGAACAGGATGCTCTGGATAAAAGTCATATTAATTATGCGAGGAATGTGACTCAGATCATTAAAAAACCCAGTATTCCCCCGTGTCACATGCGGATTGCCGCATCGTTGCTTATAATATAGATGTATATTGAGACCAATCGAAAAAAGTGTGCAACTGCGGGCAAAAAACGTATCCGCCTTTGTCATTGAATTTTGTTGACAGCACGAAATACTTTCTTGTTGCCGCACATACCCCGACCTCGCAGTAAGCGCTCAAGTCGGAATGGAATAGGAGAAAAAAATAAATGAAACAATTTAGAAATAGATTTTTGACTAAACCGCTACTCTTAGCGCTGTTTGCGGGATGCGGACTCTCATTAGTTGCGGGAGCGCAAGCCCAAGACGACGGCTACGCGGTCGGGGAGAATGGGAAGTCTCGATCAGAGATTTACGAGGCGCCCGTTGCGCCCAAGGAGAACGCCGGTCCGGTGCGCCTCGCTCGATTCTCTTACCTTAGCGGAGACGTGACCTGGAGAGGGGATGACGCCGGAGAGTGGTCTGCAGCCAGCCAGAACCTGCCGATGAGGCAAGGAGCTCAAATCTGGGTGGCGAAAGGCGGCAGAGCGGAGATTCAGTTCGATGACGGCAGCCTGCTTCGACTTGGAAGCAACAGCGTAGCGACTCTTCAAACTCTTTTCAGCGACAGCGAAGGCGAATTCACAGAGATCAAACTCACTGACGGAATCGCAGCGCTCCGCCTGAAACACGATCGAGACATCTATCAGGTGGACACTCCGTTCGTTTCAGTGAAAGCGACCGGACCTGCGAAAATTCGCGTAGGCGTCGGAGATGGCGTCGAAGTGGGAGTGCGAGAAGGGAAAGCCAATATTGAAGGCGATCAGGGAACGACCACTCTTCTAAAAGGCGACTATCTCGACTTGCAAGACTCTTCTTCGAGTTATGATCCGAGACGCCTCCCAAAAGGAGACACATGGGAACGATGGAACGACGAGCGAGATCAGAATCTTGAAAGAGCCTCTGAGAGCTATCGAATCAACAGCCTCCCGGAAAATATCGCGCAGTCCGCAGGCGACCTGGACAGTTACGGAACTTGGCGAAACGACTCCCAATACGGTCACGTGTGGTGTCCTACAGTTTCTCGAACGAACTGGAGACCTTATCACGATGGACGATGGACGTGGGTTGCGCCATTCGGTTGGACATGGGTTTCCGACGAAGCCTGGGGTTGGGCTCCCTATCACTACGGCACATGGGTGAATCTCTCTTATGGTTGGGCCTGGGTTCCCGGTCCAGCTCAACAGTATTGGTCTCCCGCAGTCGTCAGTTTCAGCGAGTATGACGGCAATATCGCCTGGTGTCCTCTGGCTCCGTTGGAAGTTCGATACCCTTCGTACATCTCATTCGGGTTCTATGGGAGAAATTGGTACAACCGCTACTCCATTGGACAAGCGGCTTGCTACTATCCCACAAGTTACGGTTACTGCTCGCCGGTGGTCTACAACACGACGATTATCAATCGCGTGACGATCGTCAATAATAATACGACGATCATCAACCGATCTCCAAGCGCTTACGGGAGATACCAATCGACGGCGGAATCGGATGCGATACAGTCGAATCGGTATGTGAATAAGTCGTTCATTCCGGTCAACTCTGGTCGCGGGGCCGTGACTACGGCTGACTTGAAGACGTTCGGAGGAAGAGGCTCCTACACGGCGGCGGGCGACAGAGGATCGGCAATGTTCCAGAGAGGGCGAGTGATCGCAGCTCCTCAAGCCAATTCCAACAGAACTCTTACAGCAGGTCCTGCGTCCATACGTCCGGTAGCCGAGTCGTTCACGCCGAAGCGATCTTATACGGCGAACGTGGTTCCGACGGCAAGACAGGAGAGAGAAGTCTACCGCGCTCCGCTCACGCCGAAGATTGAACGAACCACTTCTCCGGTAAATGCAGGGCGGAACGGCGCTGCAGGAAGATTGAACGGCAGACTTAACGGCGCTGGAGGATCGACTCGAGAGACAAACGGAGATACCCCCGCTAGAACTACAGGCGGCAGGACATCGAGAGAGAATAGCGGAAACGGGAACGCGACAACCAACCCCCGAAGACCTTCCGATCAGCCCGGCAGAACTAGAAAAGACGCTAACGCTCCTACTACTGGAAGAGTGACGGCTCCGAACGAAGAGAGAAGCGCTGCACAGAAAGCGCGAGAGTCCCTTGGGCTTGGCGGAAGATCCCGACCTTCTAATCCTAGCTCCAATGGTTCGAATGACAATGGAGCGAGAAACGGGCGAACTGCAACTCCCGATACTCGAAGAAACGAGAATCCGGGGAATACGACGGAAACTCCGCCGGCTAGAAGAAGAGCGGGAGACACTCCGACACGAGGAGAAACTCCGCGCTCCAACCCTTCGGAACAGCCAAGAACCTCTCAGCCCAGGAACGAGAATCCCTCTCCTTCCAGACAACCTGACACCAGGAGAGAGACGTCTGCTCCCTCCCGACAGCCCGATCCCGTTCGGCAACCGGAACCGCGACAAGAGCCGAGAAGAGAGTCTCCGCCGCCATCTCGACAGCCCGATCCCGTTCGGCAACCGGAACCGCGACAAGAGCCGAGAAGAGAGTCTCCGCCGCCATCC
>JAYVOT010000007.1:0-2939 GCA_043757795.1 Chthonomonadaceae bacterium
GCCGCTAATCCTGAATCAGCAAATCTGACGTTCTATAAAGGATACTCTGAGATTAGCAAGGAAATGCCCTCGCAAGAAGCAAAGGTCGATAGCATCAAGAAAGCGCAAGTATGGTTCCGTTCGGCGGCTTCAAAAGCGGGAATCAACTCTCTGTTGGGCAAACTCTCAGGCGAATACATCGCGGATTCTGAAAAGTTGCGTATCCTCTTGGAGAAACTGATTCAGGAGCGAAAAGACAATCCGTAATCTCAACTCAATAGTCGAACAAAATCCGCCTTCGTTTCATTACGAAGTCGGACCTTTTTGCTTGACCCCGTCAGCCGTACAACATACGCTTTAACTTTAGCCTATTTCGGAAAGATAGTTTGAGAATCTTGCGCGAGGCGCCCCCAAATTCATGTCACAAAATCTTTAACTTAACGCCTATAACCCTTTACCCTCATCCCCCTGACCCCTTCTCTCGAAGCTTCGGGAGAAGGGGGGAGGAAGAGTATAGGTGAAAGTCTTGCTAAGGCGCGCCCCCGGCGCTGAAACGCCGACCCCAATTCTGGGGAGCATGTTTTGGAATTGTACGTTTTGCATAATTTGCATCCTGAAGCGCTCATTGCTATGCATGGGACTTGAAATAACGAAGGCTTCTCTTCCCTCCAAAGTTGGGGGCGCACACAAAGCGCCCAAATTCAATCTCAAAATCCTTCAGTTAAAGTCTATGCCCCTACGGCAACTCCGGTCGTCTGAGCGGGCGTTGGGCGGTCTCGCTCACGTCGAGAACAACTTGCGCGCTGCCCCGGTCGCCTGCCGCCTCGCCGACGTATTTGATGGCGGTTCCGACGGCCGTCACTTCCATCCACTCTCCTGAGTGCAGATACTCGATTTTGAGATCGACGCCGACCACTCCGTCCGCTCCGAGGGCGTCCGCCTCCGCCTCCATCCGTTTGAGGGCGATCTCTCTCGCTTCGTACATCAGTTTGGAGACGTCGCTGACTTCGCCGCGAAAAGTGCCCTTGATGTTCGCCATCCAACCCGTGAGAGACCCCATCGAGTAGACGCAGTTTCCCAATACCAACCCCAATGGAATGTATCCTTTGTCGACCACCAACCAGAACTCTTGCCCGGACAGGGCGGAAGTGAACGCACGTTTCGTCATTATTCAAACTCCTGATCAAAATAAGCCAGAGATCGAAGAGATAGCGAGCTATCTCCGAATTTTAGTCCTATCTAAAATTGGTATTAAGCGCTCTTGACATAAAAATCCCTGAATGCTATACTAATACTACATTCAAATTGAACGTTTTGTTTTCGTGCCGAAATTTATTTTACATGAATTTTCGTCCATCAAGAAGCGAACTTAGCCTATTGGAAAGGAGCGTACCCCGTGGCGACCAAAGAGAATCGCGATATCCACCTTCGAGTTCCCGCTACTTGCCGCCCAAAAGCGGCAAAAGACCGGGTTGCGTTTGAAATCACGGAGAGCATCGAGGAGTACACTGAAGGAGTCTACCGTCTTCAAGAAGAGATGGAAGTCGTCAGTACGGGCGATATCGCCAAGTATATGAGCGTCGCGCCCGCTTCCGTGACCATGATGCTCAAAAAAATGTCGGAGCTAGGTCTCGTCGATCACACTCCTTATCAGGGAGTCAAATTGACCGCGAAAGGCGAAGATCTTTCTGTAAGACTTCTGCGGAAGCATCGCCTGGTCGAAAGACTGCTCGTCGATTTTCTTCAGTTGCCCTGGGAAGACGTTCATGATCTCGCCTGCAAACTCGAACACTATTTAAGCGAAGACGTAACGGACAACATCTCGAAGGCTCTGAACCACCCGAAAACTTGTCCTCATGGCAACCCAGTCGATGCGACCTTCAAAGACGGTTCACACAGACTCTCCGACGCCGAGAGCGGAGACAAACTGATCGTCGCCAAAGTCACCGATGAACGAATGGAGTTCCTGAGCTACATTATGGAAATGGGCTTGGTGCCGACCGCCGCGATCAGGGTGAAATCTCGAACCCCTTTCGGAGACGTCATGACCCTGGAAGTCGAAGGATTCGACGCGCCTGTTTCGATAGGGCACGAGGTTTCGAGGAGCGTCTGGGTCTTTTCAGACCGAAAATCCGAATAAATGGTCTGTTTCGTCTCGTTTTTGAAACTTACATGAATAACGAACGTCACTCTCTATAAGTATCAATAATCGCTACGTTGGGAATCCAATAGCCTGATGAACCAAATACCAGACAAACACTGTTTCACTAAGAGACTTCTCGACTTTTTGCGCCTTTCGAAAGTTGCAGACGCCCGCTTCGGAAGTACCGAGACTTTCGCACAGTCGCCCCAAAACAAATTGGAAGCTGCTGAGATGTCTCCCCCGACTCAAATGGCCGCGAACGGCGTCTATCGGTTCGGCGTCACGCTCGCGGAGTTGAAACCCGGCGACTGCGGAACGGTGAAACGCCTCATAGGGTCAACGCAGGGAAGGCTTCGCTTGCTGGAACTCGGCTTGACGCCGGGAGTTCACATCAAAGTCGTTCGCGCCGCGGCGTTCGGCGGTCCGCTGGACATTCTGGTTCGCGGCTACCAACTCTCTTTGAGATTGGATGAAGCGAACGGCATCTGGCTTGACGACGAAGACGCCGAGGATCTCGCGAAATGATCCCCGCCGTTGTCGATCCCGACAACATCACGCAAAGCTTGACAGTCGTTCTCGTCGGAAATCCGAATTCCGGCAAGACAACCCTCTTCAACGCCCTAACCGGGCTTCGACAGAAAGTCGGGAACTATCCCGGCGTCACTGTCGAGAAAAAAGAGGGCAAAACCCTCTTGCCGAACGGCTCAAACGCGCGCCTCATCGACCTGCCGGGGCTATATTCGCTCACTCCGCACTCTCCCGATGAAGTAATCGCTCGCGAAGTTCTCATGGGGCTTCGTCAGGACACTCCTCAACC
>JAYVOT010000008.1:0-2936 GCA_043757795.1 Chthonomonadaceae bacterium
GCAAAAACCCTGTATTTGCTGTTAAATAAAGCCGTTACAGCTCCCAAAAGCGGACAATGAAGTTAAATCGGTCGCATAGAGGCTTCTGAATAGGAGACTCCGAGGAGTGACACGCCTAACAATTTGGCGAAGGTATTGTAAGTCAGGAAGTGAATGACGACAAAAAGAAGGGGCGCCCAATAAAGAAAAGTTACCTTCGAGACGTTCTCCGATCTCTAACGAACGGCAAACCTGTCGCTGTGAAAGAAGGAAAATTGATCGGATGCTCCATCATCCCGGATTATTGACGCAAGGCTATCCAAATGCCCCTCAAATTTGAGGTAGCCTACGATCACTACGAGATTTCTATGCCACAATAAATCATCACTAAGCGTGCATCGGCGTCCCTACACGTTCGACGCAAGAAGGAGGGCGGAATGATTTATGTCGGCACAGTGGGCGAGGGAGTTTTTCGCAGTTCCGATGACGGAGGCACGTTTTCACGCAACTATGAAGGAATGTTTTTGGAGGCGGACGTGCGAGCGTTGGCGGTCTCCCCTTCAAACTCAAGCCGACTCTATGCGGGCACGAATATGGGGCTGTATCGAAGCGAAGACGGCGGCGACAATTGGTTTCGACTGAACACTCCTTTCGATCCCGGAGACGGGTGGATGGGCGGAGTCGCGGTCTGGTCTCTGCTTGTCTTGCCGGGAGAGCCTGAGAAAATCCTCGCCGGGGTTTGCCCTTCCGCCCTCTATCTGTCCGCAGACGCCGGGGATACCTGGCTGCAAGCGGAAACGAAGCTCAGTCCGGAGTGCGTCGCCATTCGGTTTCCTCGCGTCACTTGCCTTGTCGCAGATCCTGCCGATCCGCTTTCGCTGTGGGCGGGCGTGGAGATAGACGGCATTCACAAAAGCGCCGACGGCGGAAAAACCTGGACGCGAATCGGCGAAGGTCTCAGTTCAATGGACATTCACAGCCTCGTCGTATTGCCAAGGGGAGGCGTGAACGGCTCTCGAACGTTGTTGGCTTCCACGAACAACGACTTGAATATCAGTTCCGATGGAGGCGAAAACTGGGTTCCGCAGAACGTAAAAGACAGCTTCTCCTGGCAATACTGCCGGGGACTCTGGCAAAAACCGGATGATCCAAATACGCTGTTTCTTGGCAATGGCAACGGACCTCCCGGAACCGAGGGCGCGATACGCATATCGCGAGACGGCGGCGCGAGTTGGAAACAAGCTTCTCTTCCAGTAGAACCGAATAGCACGATCTGGGCGTTTTCCGCCTCTCATTCGGAACCTGACACGGTTTGCGCCTACTCCGTCAGCGGGCAACTTTTCCTCACTCGCGACGCCGGAAACAGTTGGATAAAACTGCGTCGGGAGTTCGGAGAGATCCGCTCGCTTCTGCTTACGTGATGCAATTCATAAGCCTTTAGAACCTGCTTGAACATCCGAAGGCTCAGTTTTTTCCTTTCAACCCTCTCCTTTCCTGAGTTTCCTGATATAATAGTATCATCTTAGTAGACAGAAGGAGATTTGAAATGAAATTTGGCGGCGGTGGCGGATTTGGCGGGCTAGGCGATCTTCAGAGATTGGCTAAACAGGCTCAGAAAATGCAGGACGACGCAGCGAAACTTCAACAGGAGTTGGCGGACATGCGAATCACTGTGAGCGCAGGCGGCGGAATGGTGAGCGCAACAGTGAACGGTCAGGGGCAACTCATGGCAGTGAAGATCAGCCCGGCGGTTGCGGATCCCGATGACGTCGAGATGCTGGAAGATTTGATTGTGACGGCAGCAAAAGAAGCGGCTCAAAAAGCGCAAGCGACTCAAGAAGAGAGAATGAAAGAGATCACCGGCGGGTTGGACAATCTTCAATTGCCGCCCGGACTATTCTGAAGACCTAATTTGACAGTTGATCGTACTTTTTCGAATCAAAAAGTTGATTCGTTCCAGAAGCCGATCTTAACGAATAGGTTTTGATTGAAGCGAAGAACGGATTTGCAAGTTCGAAAGCATTCATCTTGCAAATCCTGCCTCGCAATTCAAACTTATTCGTTGTCAGTCTAAATATCGAACCCATTTACCTTATACGGATATTTTTATGCCCCACTACGCAAAACCTCTCGCGAGGCTCGTCTCCGAACTTGAACGTCTTCCCGGAATCGGTCCAAAATCGGCGCAACGAATGGCTTTTCACATTCTCCGGCAACCGCAAGAGGAAGCGAAACTCCTTGCAGAAGCCATTATGACTGTCAAAGAGCAGATTCGGCTCTGCACCGTTTGCTCCAATTTCACTGAAGAGGAAGTATGCGACGTGTGCCGGGACGTAAAAAGAGATAGGACGCAGATGTGCGTCGTCGCGGAGACAAGAGACCTCATCGCGATGGAGAAGACCAATGAGTTCAGAGGCATGTACCACGTGCTTCAAGGCGTCCTCTCCCCGATGGACAACATCACGCCGGAAATGCTCAAAATTCGCGAACTCTTCCCCCGTGTCGCAGACGGCGTGAAAGAAGTGATCCTTGCGCTGAATCCTACCACTGAGGGACAGACGACTGCGCTCTATCTTGCACAACGCCTAAAGCCTCTCGGCGTGAAAGTCTCGCAGATCGCGCACGGTTTGCCGGCGGGAGGAGATTTGGACTACGCGGATCAAGCGACGTTGATTTCCGCGCTTCAATGGCGTAGGGAAATGTGAGGGCGCAGAAGTTTGGGCGGAGGGTTACCTTAAGCGCCTTAAGCCGCAAAGCGTTGGAAATTTTTTGTGCGAATCACGACCCCGGCAATCGATTTCGCCCCGGCTTTGAAGAAACTTCGCCCTACACTCTACTTGACGTTCGCCACCGTTGAAAACACCCGGCACAAATATGGGCGTCCTGCGGACGCGAGATTCCGGGGTCTCAAAAACCAATCTATTTGCCTCAAATTTGAAGGTCAAGAATAGCTGCGT
>JAYVOT010000009.1:0-10859 GCA_043757795.1 Chthonomonadaceae bacterium
CTCCGAAGCGTTCCGTTGCGCCGCAGGCATTGAAATATCGCAGGCAAACGTATCGCAAATCGTATGCGACACGATGCCATGAAAGCATCTTTTCAAAAGCCAATTTAGATTCTCCATAGGAGTTGCAAGGCTCTTTTGGGGCGTCTTCCTGAATAGGGATTGATTTCGGCTGACCGTACACAGCGGCTGTGGAGGAGAAAACAAGACGGTTTACTCCAAAACTGCGCATCGCTTCGATGAGATGAAGACCTGCCGTGACATTCGCTCGAAAAAATCGCCCGGGGTCTCTTAAGGATTCATCAATGTAGGCTTCCCCCGCGAGGTGCGCGACGGCGTCAAACTTTTCTTCTTGAAATAATTGGCGCAAGCCGGCTTCATTCAAAAGATCAAGATGCACGAACTTCGCCTTCGGGTGGACTGCAGGACGATGTCCGTAAAGTAGATTATCAAGGGCTACTACTTCATGTCCCTCATCAATAAACTGCGCTGCAACAACGCTTCCGATGAATCCCGCAGCCCCTGTTACTAATATTTTCAACTTTTATCCTCTCGATTTCGTCTTGCCGGACAGTGGAGCGCGAGTATGATTCACAAGCGCTCAGGGGAGGTCAGAATTAAGTCCACAGCGGATTTGAGGTCGGGACGAATTGTCAATGAAACGTCGCTATTCTCACTAGCTTGATTCGCGCCTCTACCTGTCAAAACCAGAATAGGTTTCGCCCCTGCCGATAGACAGGCTTCGACATCGGTGAGCGCGTCTCCAACCATCCATGAGTCGCCTATTTCGATGTCTAACTCCAGCGCCGCTTGTAGAAGCATTCCCGGTTTCGGTTTTCTGCAATTGCATTCGTCCTCTGGTTTGTGAGAGCAAAGGTAGCTCCCTGCGATGCGTCCTCCTGCCGCATGAATCTCTTCGACAATCCGGTTTTGTATCTCCCAGACTCTCTCCTGAGGAACGATTCCGCGACCGATGCAGGCTTGATTCGTAACGATCACAACAGTTATTTCCAACTCAGCCAGGCTACGGAGAGCCTCCAGCGCTCCCGGAATGAAGCTGACTTCTTTCCACTCTCGGACGTAGTTTTCCCGATTTTCAATAATGACGCCGTCTCGATCCAGAAAAACTCCGCCTTTCATGAGTTGTCGCCCTCGGCGTTCGCAGTATTAATCCAGGATTTTGATCTTTCCGTCGGCCAATCATTCTGCACCTGAGCGTATTTTGCATGGCTGCCGATATCAATCAGATAGTCGGTTTCCGGGAGAAGCATCCCGAAAATCGGCGTTCCGTTTGAAAGCATTTTCGGGAAGAGATCGTTTGAAAAGTCGTAGAATTGATTCGCTGGAATCTGGTCTAGGATTTCCGGATCGAAGATGAGGACTCCTGCGTTCGTGAGGTCGGAAAAGACTTCCTCCGCTTTTGGCTTTTCGACGAATTTCACTACTCTTCCAGTCCTATCCAATTCGACTACCCCGCACTCCGTGGGATTTGGGGCGCGAATAAGGCTCAGAGTGACATGAGGCTCGCGGGAGGCGTCTTTGTGGAACTGAATGAGAGCTTGCAAATCGAAGTCCGTGAGGATGTCCCCATAGACCAGAACGAACGGGGAGTCGAAGAAGGGTTGGATTCGCTTGACGCCGCCTGCTGTTCCAAGCAGATCTTCCTCGACGGAGTATGCGATCTTTAGATCGAACTTTGAGCCGTCTTCGAAATGAGCGATAACAGGGATTGGGCGATGGGAGAGGTTGATAGCGATGCGAGCGATACCGTGTCTTTTCAGCCAGAGGACGGTCCACTCCATTGCAGGACGACCGGAGACAGGCAAAAGAGGTTTCGGAAGCGTGTCGGTAAGCGGGCGCAAACGGGTTCCCGCGCCGGCGGCAAGGATCATTGCTTTCATGAAAGGCGTCTAGCTCCGAATCATTGGGTAGTGCGGTTGCGATCTCGAACTATGGAGAACGCGAGATGCAGAATCATCATATGCAGATCTTCGATCTGTTGCATATTGTCGGTAAACACTACGAGGCATTCGGTAGAAGCAGCGATCAGCTTGCCGCCCGTGTATCCCGCCATTCCGAAAACGAACGCTCCCTTTCTCTTGCCCGCTTCTGCGGCGCGAAGAATATTGGGAGAATTTCCGCTGCCGCTAATTGCGATGACAAGATCGCCTTTGCTCGCCCAACAATCGATCTGCGGCTCGTAGACATTGGCGTATTCGGTGTCATTCGCCCAGGCGAGAACGAGCGGCGTGTTGTCTGAGAGGCAAATCGCTCGAATCGGTTTGCCGCATTCAAGTTGCAGGCACTTTTGGATGTCGTTCACGATGTGCGACGCGGTTCCTGCGCTGCCTCCGTTGCCCATTAAAATGACGTGCTTGTCTTCCTTCCAGGCGGTTTCCAGCAGGTCTGCAAGCCGATTGACTTGTTCTTCGCTCACCTGTTCGATAAGGCTCTTCACTCCTGAAAAATAGTTTTGTACGTAACTCAATTCACGCTCCTAGTTGTTTGTTGCAATTTGTTCGACTCTCCAGCGCCAGGGATAGGGAGTCTATTCGGGTCTCGTTTTGAGATATTTCGCCGGCGTTCCCCCCCAGATTTCATAGGCGGGCACGTTCTTATTGACGACGCTTCCCGCAGCTATAATCGCTCCTTTGCCGATGACGACGCCCGGGAGCACGACGACGTGCGTTCCGATCCACACGTCCTCTTCGATCACGATCGGCGCGCCGCTGAACCCTTGATCTCGGATCGGCAAGCCTCGGTCTTCATAACGGTGATTCGCTGAAATCAAATAGGAGTAGGAGCCAATCAGCGAATTTTCTCCTATCGAAATGGGCTTAAATACGCCTAGATAAGCGTTTTGCCCAATAAAAACTCTTTTCCCGACATTTAATTTCGGTTCCGCATCGGCATCAAGAGAGATCCAAATGGTGACTGATTTTTCAACCATGGCTTCATCGCCGATGGAGATGAAAGGGAAGGGGAGCCATTCCCCAGTGATTTCAGGAATTTTAGCGATCGCGACCCTTCTTCGACTTAGATCCGCGATCCATTTTCTTCGACTGAGCGCGTAGTTCCAACGATACCTGATCGCGCTGAACGCCTTTTGAAAAAGACTCATCTTTTCGTCCTGCTTACAGCTAGTTCCAAATCCGCCTCAATTAAATCTACCATCCTTGGAAATGCGAATCGTTCTTGAACGGCTCTCAATGCCGCGTTTGACAACGAGATTCGAAGCTCCTGAGAATCGAACAATCGCTCAATCTGCGCGGCGCACTCGTCAACGCTCTCTTTCGCATAAGTCAAAGCGTTCACTCCGTCTTGAAGAATCTCCGGAGTGCCGCCTGTCATGGTTCCTACGACTGCCAGACCGGAAGCCATTCCTTCGAGGAGAGCGATACTGAATGGTTCATCCCAGATAGAGGGGAAGAGAAGAATGTCATGTTCTCGATAAATTTCCGCTAACGCTTCCCGCGACACTTTACCGATAAACTTCACTCCGCTATTGATACCGTATTTTTTCGGAATATCTTTCAAGCCAGCCAGGTAAGTCTCGTCGAGAGCGCCGCCTGCTATCGTCAACTCCGCATCTGAGTCTCCTCTGCGCGAAACCGCTTTGCAGTAGGCTTCCAACGCGATGTGAACGCCTTTATGGGGCGAGAGTTGCCCGCAGTAGACTGTTTTTTTTCCGGAAGGGCGCTCAGTATCAGGATAAAAAAGCGTCGTATCGACGTTCCAGTGAGCGATGAGCGCATTGGCGACGAGGGCTTTATCTTCCGTAATCTCATTCCGAAGAAAGTCGCTGCAAAACTGCGCATGACTCAAATCCAGCTTCAACTGATGCGGCATCAGTCCTGTCATCGTTAGTGCGGCTCTCCCGAGCTTCCGCGGGAGGTTCAATTCAGAATCAGGAGTTGTCAATCTCCACAGATTCAGAATTGATTGTTGCCGCCACACGATCAACCAGTGATCGGAAATGAACAGACTCACCGGAATCCCCAACTCTTGCGCGCGCAGGATCAGAGTAATCGAGATGCCATCCATATTCCAACCGTATACCACATCCGGCTTGAACTTTTTGACTGCAGCAGCGAACAGTCTTTGATTAGTCGATTCCAGTTTAATGGTATCGCCAATGCCTTGCAAGCGGTTGCTCGGAGGTCGCTTGCCGATTCTCGTTTCCAGAGTCCGGTCAACGTGATCCGAAGACTCCGGATGTCCGATTCCGTACATGCTCGTCAGGACGTGAACCTCATGACCTCGCGTGCGCAAGGTTTCGACTACATCTCGACACCCCAGTTCATATCCGCCGATTATGTGCGGGGGATAGAGATTCGAGAGCGCTAGTATACGCATATTGAACAGGTTCCTCGCGATAGGATGCAAGCGTCCGACAGAAGCATTTGCGTGTTTCGCTAGATCAGGTTCGCTTCTGCGCGGCGAATATCGCTTTGCACCATCATTGCGACGAGCTCAGGCAGATCGACTTTCGGCTCCCATCCCAATTTTTCTTTAGCTTTCGCAGGGCTGCCGATCAGTAGTTCCACTTCCGCAGGACGGTAGAATTCAGGGTTGACTCGAACAAGGATTTTACCGGATTTTTTATCTGTTCCGACAGTTTTCTCCTCTGAACCGCTCCAGACGATCTCAAACCCTGCCGCTTCCGCCGCCCTTCCCACAAAATCGCGGACGGTATACGTCTTGCCTGTCGAAAGAATATAGTCTTCGGGTTCGGCTTGCTGAAGCATCAGGTGCATTCCCTGGACATAGTCGCCAGCAAAGCCCCAATCCCGTTTGGAGTCCAGGTTTCCAAGTTCAAGAAGTTCCTGTTTCCCCGTTCGTATTTTTGCGAACGCCATCGTAATTTTGCGAGTGACGAATTCGGGCCCGCGCATTGGCGATTCGTGATTGAAGAGAATGCCCGACACCCCGAAAATGTCGTAGGACTCCCGGTAGTTCACTGTCATCCAGTGTCCGTAAAGTTTGGCGACTCCATAGGGACTGCGGGGGTAGAAGGGAGTTTTCTCCGTTTGCGGAACCTCCTGAACTTTTCCAAACATTTCGGAAGTGGACGCCTGATAGAATCGGATTTTCGGATTTACGACCCGGATCGCCTCCAACAGCCGAGTCACTCCAAGCGCGTCGACTTCAGCCGTGAAAAGGGGAAGCTCAAAAGAGTAGGCGACAAAACTTTGCGCTGCGAGGTTGTAGATTTCATCGGGCTGAACTTTCTCGATCATTCTGAGAATATTCGAGTATTCCAGGAGGTCAAAAGGAACTTGTCGCACTTCATTCGTGATGCCAAGCTCGTCCAGACGCCAAAAATTCTTCGAGGAATTTCTACGAAAAGCGCCGTAAACCTCATAGCCCTTCTCAAGCAAAAGTTTTGCGAGATACGCGCCGTCTTGTCCGGAAATCCCCGTGACGAGAGCTTTTTTTGACATTATCCATTCTCCTGTTTGTTTATACTATTTGACGGACTTCGGCGGATAGCTGAGGTTGAGTTCGGCGAAAGTCTCTTCGAAAGACTCTTCAAGTCGATCAATCGAAGCCTCAAGGTTCCACTTTTCCTTGCATATCTTGCTTCCGTTCTCACCCAGTTTTCGCGCGAGCGCCGGATCCGCAATCAATTTCGCCACTGCTGCGCCGAATGCAATCGCATTCAGAGGCACGACGAGACCGTTCATACCGTCAATGATCGTCTCTCGAACTCCGCCCTCCGCCACTGCCACTACGGGAAGTCCGCATGAGCTAGCCTCTAGAGGCGCAAATCCGAAAGGCTCAAGCTTTGGCGCATAGACCATTACGGAAGCTCGATTCATGATCTCGATCAACTCTTCATCCGTCACTCTGAACCTTGGTTCAAAGTCCACTTTCAAGTTCAGCGCAAGCTCTTTTACCTCTTCGAGATATCCGAACGTTGTGAAATTGCCGACCCACACGAGTTTGGGGCGAGGCTCCGGAATCGTAGCGAACGCTTCTACGATGAACTTCACATTTTTTGAGCCTGAGAACGACCCCAACCCTACTGCAAAAGGTTCTCGCGAGAAGGATTTGTTCACAAAAAGATCGGTGTCTATTCCAAGATAGCACACTTTGGAGTTGATTCCGTAGGCTCGAACTATGCTCTCACGGCTAAAATAGGAGTTCACAAGAATTTTGTCGTACGCTTTGGCGTTTTCAATCTCTTCTCGCACCTGATCTCGGAAATCATATACGGACACATCGGCCCGGTAGCGCGCCAAGCGCTCTTTAAGCCTGCCGGGAGTGAAAGGTTTCGTTGCAAAAGGCGCGTTGCCCACCCAGGGCAATTTCGGCATCTCATAGAGCATCCGGTACGGCTCTTGCAGATAGATGATCTTCGGCATTTTGACATACTGCGCGATGTGGGTACACGCCATATACCAACAGGGTTGAGCGTATAGAAGGTCAAATCCGCCCTGATTTATCTCCTCCGCGCATCTCATGCAGTGCTCGCGCATTGCGATGAGCTTGGAGGGGACGTATCGCCGACTCCGAATAAACTTTTTGTAGGCGCTCGTGACCTGAGACATCTCCCAATCGAGTGGAATTTTATGCTCTTTTGCGAACTCCGTTAAAGGGAGATAGGTGTCATCCGCGGATTGAGGAGACCATGTTTCAAGAGTGTGACCTCTCTCGGCAAGCCCGCGAGCATGATAAAAAAGGGAGCGTTTGCCGCCCCCGCTTGGGAGATTGTGCCAGACTGCAATTCTCATATTGGTACGAACTCTCTCCGTTTCATGCGCTCAAAGTTTGCGGGACAGGTTTTTGACGTTTCTTTAGAGAGAGAAACGGCTTTTCGATAAGATGCCAGCTCAAGATCGAAACGATCAAAGTAATCGCAGTAGTAAGCAAAAATAGCGCGTATGGATTGATTCCCGCTCCATCCCTAAATTTGTGAATCAACAACTGTTGGATTGGAAACGAGTAAATGTACAGGCCATAAGAAAAGTCTCCAAACTTCGCAAACTTCTGCAGCTTCAACCAGGGAGCGAAAGCGACGTAAAAAACTGCATAGGTTCCAAATATCGGCATGAAGTATTCAGCGACGCCGAACAGACATGTCGCAGCGATGACGCTGGTCGATATTAAGAAGAGTTTGCGGTCGTGCGGAAGTTCTTTCCGGAACAGGAAGAGCGCCGTTCCGGCAAGAAAATAAGCAAGCAACCTGGGCATTCTATCCGGTTCGCCGATGTGGGCGATATTGAGATGTCGAATTGACGCGAAAACGTAGAAGCCGTAAACCAGACCGAAGAGCGATAAAATGACCCATTTTCGTTTCAGCGCCTGTAGCATCCCAAGCGCCGCTACCATCAAATAGCATTTGATCTCGAATGGCAACGTCCACAGCGACCCGTTCACGGAAACGGGAAAAGGATTCGTCAGGAAAACGCCGGGAAGTTGGTCGTAATAAGAACGCAGAAACAAAGTCTTGAAAACGAAGTAAGTCTCTCGGTTTCTAAAGTAGTCGTTAATTAGGACTCCGCTTAGCGGACCTATGACAAAGATACAGAACAGCAAAGTTGCGACCCAGGCAGGATAGATTCGGAGCGCTCTCTTCTTGATGAAATCCAACAGATTGGCGCTGTATATCCAACTTGCCGTGATCAGAAAGCCGCTTATCATAAAAAAACAGTTGACTGAGGTCCATCCGCTCTCGATAGATCCGTTGCTCAGGCGAAAGATCCAATCGGGATACTCGCTAGGTTGACCAAAAAGCGTTCGCGGAATTTTCAGCAGATCCCAGGAGTGGTGATAGATGACCATTACGGCGAAAAAGAAGCGTAAAAAATCAAAGTTGTTGTTTCGCCCCTCTATCAACGAAGCGAATGTGGCGGAATCTTTCTTTTTTTCTTCTGTTTCTATCGCCATCCCGACTCCCTCAATGTCAAACAGTTCGCCTGGCGGATTTTCGTCTTTAAAGTTCGCAAAGGATTAATTCTTCGATGAGCCGGACAAACCCGCCGCTTTCAGGGCGTCGGACGCTTCTGATATCACCGAGGCATCCATTGGCTCCTCGTTCTTCGCCCACTCGACATATCGGCGCAAGCCCTCTTGGACTGTCACTTTCGGAGCGTAGCCGAAAGCTTTTTTCGCCCGGGTAATATCTGCGGCGTTCTGTCTGATATCGCCAACCCGGAAAGTTCCTGAACAACTCATCGGAACTTCGTTCCCAAGCAGTTCGCAAAGCCGCTTTGCGACATCCGTCATGAGAGTGAATTCTCCTGAACCGATATTATATGTTCCCGTGACGTTCCGTGTCGTGACAGCGACAAGCGCATCCGCCACGTCGGAGACATAGACGAAGTCGCGTGAAATCTCTCCGTCTTCATAGATATTTATCGGTCGAAGCCCAGCAATGTTCGAATAAAAGACTCCGATCACTCCAGTATAAGGGTTTTTCAGGCTCTGTCCGGGTCCGAAAACGTTTTGAAATCGGAGGATCGCGCTTTCGATGCCGACTGCCCCCAACATTGTGCGGAGATACTGCTCTTGTACGAGCTTGGTCACGCCATAAAAAGATGTCGGTTGCGGCGGGGCGTCTTCGGGAGTGTGAACAGGAGACATATCTTGCGAGCAAAGAGGGCAGGAGAACCCGAATTCGCCGCGCGACATCTTATCCGCAGTGCGTTGCGCCGGGTATTGAATGTTCTGCGGCGAACACTCGCAACGATAGGCGCCCTCTCCATAGATCGCTCTTGAAGAAGCGAGGATTACCTTCTTTAAGGCGGCGAAGCTTGAGTGGGGATCTCGACGATCTAAAATCGCTTCCAAAAGCGTCGCGGTACCTCCGCAGTTCACCGAATCGTACTCTTGAATGGCATACATCGACTGTCCCGTACCTGTCATTGCAGCGAGATGAATTACAGCTTCGATGTCTTTGTATTCTTTCGCGATCAATTTCAATACTGCTATGTCGCGAATATCTCCTTGAATGCACGTTGCTTTGGATTTCAGTTCGGATGAGAACCCGACCGAACCCTGATGAATCTGGGGCAACAGGTTGTCGACCAGGACGATTCGTTCCGCCTGGGATTTGATGGAATTTACCAGGTGCGTGCCGATGAATCCGGCTCCTCCGGTAATGAGAACAGTTTTAAGTGACAAACGTATTTCTCCTTTAAAGGCTGTATTTCTAAAGTCGTTTCGCAACCATTCAGACGATCTTATTGAGTCTGTCATCCGGGACGACTCTGTAGACCGCTTCGGCGGCGAATCGAAGTTTAGCAGGGATCTCGATAGTTCCTTCAGCAAACAGGTCGAATACGCGCGCCTTTGCTCGATTCAAAACGAACTCGCGCTCTTCACGCGTGAACCGAGGATCTCTGGAGATCCACTCGTATGCATTTGCAACGCAGTAGGCGTCTTCTAAGTCGCGAACAATTTGTTTCGTCGTTTTCGTCACTGTGGAGCGATGAGATCGGTAATAAGCGAGCGGCGTGGCGCAGTAGGCTATGTCGTAGTCTTTCAGGATGCTCAGGTAGAGGTTCCAATCCGCAGGCAACCAGAGTCGCGTATCAAAGCCGCCGTTTTTTTCAAATGCGTCTCGGCGAATGAGCATTGCGCTTGCCGTCCCGAAGATGCATCCTGCGGAGAGTCTAATCGCTTCGTCGTGTCCCGTCTCAAAATAGTCTGCGGACAGTCTGGATTCATTTTCCGCATCGCCGGCATAGCGCATTCCGATTACTGCGCCGTCGGAATTTATAGATCCGAACTGACAATGCAGAATGCCTGCAGCAGGATAGCGATCCGCCATTTGGAGAAGTTTTTCCAGAAAATTCGGGTCAGCGCTGTCATCGGCTCCTGCGAACCAAAGCCAATCGCCCTTTGCAAGCGCCGCTCCGTCGTTCCAGCGCTGATAGACTTTGCCTGAGTTCTCCGTGAAACAGCGCATCGTCATTCTGAGATCGTTTGAAAACTCTTTGGCGATCTCATTGCTCTCATCCGCAGACGCGTCGTCGAGATAGATCAGCTCAAGATCGCTAGTGGTTTGGTTGAGGATGCTTCGAATGCGTTCTTTCATATAACGAGCGTAGTTGTAATTCGGCAGGATGACGGAAACTCTCGGTTTGTCGTTGCGCCGTGCCGCTGTGGATGAGAAGGGAGCTTGAATGTTCGATCTTAGCGCTTCGAGCCTTTTTTCCCAATCTTCAAGCGGAGCCGAGGTCAAACGAGGTTGCATCTTCCCACTGAGAATATTCTCTTTGGCGGCTTTTTCGTCAGGGCTGAAATCATAGTCCGGAATGAGTTCCAAGAGAGAGAGAGCTTCGTTGCTATTTCCAGACATGCAAAGACACACGGCGAAATAGAGCGCAATGCGTTCAGAAGACTCAAACTCGTTTTCAAAAGCCAACCACAACTCGCGCCAACATTTTGAAATGTCCGGAGGAGTTTGGTTCAAAAATTGCAACGCCATGCTGAAGCGGATGCGGGAACAGTTGGGAGTTCTGTGAAGGTGACCGGATAACTCTTCTAAAGTGAGGGGCTGAAGCTCCATAGGCACATGCCCAGAGAGTGATTCGCCTTTGATAAGACGCTTGACGTTTCTTAACGAACGATACAAACCTTTTAGAGGACTGGCTTTTAATTTTTCACGCAGAGGTATTCTCATGCCTGCTCTTTCAAACTATTTCAAATCGCAACAAGTCAGCCTGATCGGCCCGGAGGGTCTTCTGCGTTGTCGGCGATGGACACATGCCCTTTGCGATGTAAGCAAGCGTCTTTAGGAAACTGAACTCGTCACCGTAGAGCATACGTCCTTGCAACTAAAAAGTTTTATCTCTTCAGAACGATTGTCAGCATTTACTGCATGCGACCTAGTTCAGTTGTTTTGACTGACG
>JAYVOT010000010.1:0-2932 GCA_043757795.1 Chthonomonadaceae bacterium
GTCAGGGCGGGTTCGGCGGGTTTGGCGGACGAGGGGCGGGAAGCGGCGACGCTACTCCGGCGGGAACGTGGCGAATCAAAATGCAACATGTCGTCGACCGGGAAGCGCTTAAGAGCCAAATGCAGAATTTGCAAGGGATGGGAGACCCCCCAAGCTACGATCCGTATATTTTGGAAGCCGCGCGCGTTTTGAACGAGACCGATGCGAAAGTCAAGCATATCGTCTTTTTTGGCGACGGCGACGCCTCTTATGAAGCAAATCAGGGCGCAATCACAAGAAATATGCAAAAAATTCGCGACATGGGGATCACGGTCTCCACGATCGTCACAGGAGGGGACGGCCCGCAAGCGATCAAGTTCATGGCGACGATCGCGTACATAGGCGGAGGTCACTCCTACATCGCGGAGAAGCCGCAGGACCTTCCCCGGTTGCTTTTGAAAGACCAACAGACGATCTCCCAACCGCCTATCATTGAAGAGCCTTTCAACGTGATTCCCGTGGCGGGCGATGAGGTGTTCAAAGGGATCGACTGGGCTTCTTCGCCCCCTCTCCTGGGCTATAATATCTCGACTCCGAAAGCGACCGCGGAAATTTCGCTCCTCTCGCATCGCGGCGATCCTATCTTCGCAGGTTGGCGATACGGGTTGGGCAGGGCAGTCGCTTTCACCTCGGACGACCGGGCGAAGTGGGGGGCGCAGTGGGTCGGTTGGTCCGGCTATGCGAAATTCTGGGCGCAGGCGGTGCGCTGGTCCTTGCGCCCCTTTGCGCCGAGCGAGTACAACACGCAGGTGACAATGGACGGCGGACGCGGGCATATTACTGTCGATGCGCTGGACGAGGAGGGTCACTACGTCAACAAACTCCTCCTTAATTCAAAGATCGCTCCCCCGTACAACGGCGGCGTTAAATCGCCCGCTTCTACGGATCAGGCGCTTCGACAGACTGGCCCTGGACGTTATGAAGGTTGGTTCGACGCGCCTCAAATCGGAACTTACCTTGTGAACGTGGTGGAGAAGAAGTCGAAGGGACCGGACGCCGCCACAGTGATCGGGCTATCGACGCCCTACTCTCCTGAGTATCGAAACACGACTTCCAACCGGTATCTGATGACGCAGCTCGCGCAGAGCGGAATGGGACGCACGGACCCCGCTCCTCCGGAGATATTCGGCGGAGATCGTCCCTCGGTTTATACCGCCAACGACATGGTTCCCTCCCTAATGCTGCTTTCAATGCTGTTGTTGCCCTTCGACATCGCCATTCGCCGACTCGCGATCGACCCGAATGACCTTCGCCGACTCTGGGATTGGCTCACAGGCAAAAGCGGCAAGAAGAGGAAGGCAAGAGCGGCGTCTCCCGAACTCAGCCGTTTGAAAGAGGCGAAACAGGGCGTGGCGGACAGGCAAGCCGCGCTCCAAAACGCCGCGAATGGCAACGGAACTGGAATTGGGAACGCGAATCCCAATTTACAACGATCTGCGCCCTCATCCGTACTTTCCAATTTGGAGAACGCTTCGATCTCGGACGTCTCCCCTCGAACCGCGACGCTTGGAAGCGTGGACACGCCGATCATGTCATCTGCCGCACCCGCGTCTCGCACTCCCTCAGCTCCGCCGCCCACAGTCTCAGAGACGGAGGACGAGCCTGAAGAGGAGGCGGGGATGTCTCGCTTGATGGCAGCGAAACTCCGCGCGCGGCAACGCGAACAGGATCAGAAGGACGGGAAGTGAGAAGGAATAGAGTGTTTAGTAGAATTGTGAAAGGAGAGGCACATGTTCCTCAGAGAACGACGGGCTGAAGTCCGCATTGCTTTGAAGCCGGAACTTGAGTGAATGATCTTCGAGAGGGCGGAGCGGCAAACCGGCCGAGGCGGCGATTGCTCATAATCTCCAGGGACGCAGAGTAGCAGGGAAATACCTCGAGACTGCGGGTTTGGCAACGGCAATTTAAATTGACAAAACAAGGTCGAATTAAATATCCAGATCAAGTGTGCCTTGCACCAAGTAGGGCTGGCATATGATGATCTCTGTAATTACGCCTGCTTCCGCCCATTTCAAAATCTTCTTATCCATCGTCCAAAATTCAGAGGCGCGTGCTGCAATTGCAGTTGCAACATGAACTAAATCTGCATAGCCGCCTCGGCGATCAGTCAATTGAAGACGATCTTGCAAGCTCACAGCTAAATTCCGAACAGCAGGGCTTTCTCCGAAACTCTCAAAATGGGGGCATGCTCTCAAATGCATATGAAATTGTTTTGTGCGTTCCAGATTTTCCAGCCGGACTTCCACTTCAATCGCACGGGAAGCCACGATTCTTATTCGACCTTGCAGCATCTTATTCATAGTGGAGTCTAAAGCCTGCAAAACGGCCGGATTTTCAGTTTCTGCGCGATCAACCCATGCAATGAAACAGGTCGAATCCCAGGATATTCGCCTTGGCTTAGCCATACTTCGCTTGCTCTTCTCTTACTCGAGTTAAAGCATCCGATGTAGTCTCGCCGACTCGGATCATTTCCGCACTTCGTCTGAATGATAACAATGAATTTTCAGAAAAGATAAGTTCGCGAGGCGTTGCCTGTAGATCTATCCACCGCGGAGTAAGACCGACAGGGCCAAAAGCGCCCTCTCCAACGACTTCAACCAATGATTTAAGTTCCATCAATTGAAGAATTTTTTCGAGCATCGACTCTTCAAAGCGACACTCTATTCGCTCTTCATCCAACTTAGTGTATAAGCCGAAGCTCCACGGTTTTTTATGAATATTAACAGATTCGATGCGACCAACAACGAGCGTTTCCGGTTCTGGAGTTTCTCTAAGAGCAGCCTGAAAAGCAATGGAGGTTGAACTGTTAATCGTTGCTTGAACTCCATTGGCTCGCAACACAAGTCGACCGGATTGCTGACCAATTCCAATTAAAGACTGGTATTTTGCGAGT
>JAYVOT010000011.1:0-10849 GCA_043757795.1 Chthonomonadaceae bacterium
GCCAACAGTAAACCCCTATCATATTCCTTGTCGCTAGCGAGACGAGCGTCTCTAGTCTTTCCAAAAAAAACAAGTCTTCGCTAAATTTTCCTGTAAAAAAAATTCGAGAAACGCCAGATTCATTCAAATCTCCAATAAATTTGTTTAAAGCGAGATTGTCGAAAGGGTACTCTCTGCCGAAGTTGCAATTAAGGTCAACTCCAATTCGCGGGATGCCGGATACCGAATCGGCTTCGAAACAGGCAGTTTCGGCTTCGGCGATCAAATTCTTCAATTCTTGAACCTTCCACAAGCTATTTGTATCGCTATCGCTTCCGGAGGGAGAGGCGCATTCAACCAAAATAGTTATGTCTACGATCGCTGAGACTTGCAATATCGCTTCTAGAGGCAGGTATTGTGAATTTCCGGAGATGATGAGAGCTTTTCCGCCGGTCTGTTTTATGGTTTCAAAAATGAGACCTTCTTTATCCAATAAAAAGTCAGCAGGTACCTCGAAATGGAGCGCGTCTGCACCTGAATTAGTTGCGAGCGAAGGATGAGGGTAAGCGGAAGTTATTAGAAGGATCGTCTTGCCATCCAATGTTACAGCAGGTTGATCTTCATCATCGAGGGAGAAGCGATGTTTAGGGGCGATTTTGTCATGTTCCGCCGTATATTGCGCGAGATAGATAGGGTCGGGATCGATTAGAACGATGCCGCGGGAGGCGTCCAAAAGAGTGAGAACATCATCTTGTGCAAATTCCATCAGGTCACGTACTCCGATTACAAGCGGAGTTGCCGAAACCGGAAGATTTTCAGAAACCTGTTCTATTGCGTAACCAGCCACCTTAGCCCAGCTGATGGAAGGAGCTATCGCCTGAGCGATCTCGAAATCTGGGGAGACAAGGATAATTTCTGGCAGATCGGAGAGACGCCTAAAAGCAACCTCGTTTACAAGGCGTTGCGGCGGCGAAGGCGCGATGGCGATCCCGTTTACCACGCGAACGACTGCCGCCGTCCCCATCGCAAGCCCCGCGCCAATCCCCGTTCCGCGTAATCTTGCCATTTTCGCCGCCTTTATCAGGGAGTCAAGAGTCTATTGTTTACTGCTGAGCTGAATGAAAAAAGATTATAATGACAGAATCGTTTTTTTACGACACTTGACACGCTCATCAGATCCGCTCTAAATCTAATGACTATCGCCCATACCGCCTATTTTGACGTCAATATCGGCTCTTTCTTCGATTTTGGCGATTTTGCCGTCTCGAATCCAGACAACCCGATCTGAGACGTCCACCATTTTATAGTCGTGGGTAGCGGAGATAATCGTGACGCCTTCGTTTTTATTCAGTTCCCGGAGCAGTTCGATGATTTCAGTACCTGTTTTCAAATCGAGGTTTCCGGTTGGTTCGTCCGCAAGAACGATCGATGGGCGATTCGCCAGAGCGCGAGCGATCGCGACGCGCTGTTGTTGTCCGCCTGATAGTTCGGTGGGTCGGTGGTGAAGACGATGCCCAAGTCCGACTTTCTCCAGCATTTCGATGCCGCGCTCGATCCCGTCGTCGCTCGACATGCCGGCAAAAACGGTGGGCAAGGTGACGTTTTCGAGAGCCGTCATGACCGGAATCAAGTTGAACGTCTGAAAAATATAGCCGATCGTGTGGCAACGAAGGTATGCCAACTCGGAAGCGTCCAACTGCGCCATATCAACGTCATTGATGAAGACGGAACCGGAATTCGGTCGATCCAAACCCCCGATCGAGTTGAAGAGCGTAGACTTTCCGGAGCCGGAGGGTCCCATGATGGAGATGTATTCGCCTCGCTTGATGTCAAGGTCGACTCCGTCCAGAGCGCGCAGAACTTGATCCCCCATCTCGAAGATCTTGACAAGCCCCTTTGTGCGGACCACGTATTCGTTCGATGCCATTTAGTCAAAACCTTTCTATTATTATACTTCGGAGCGAAGAGCAGCGACAGGCGGCATCTTTGCGGCGTTGAACGCAGGCGGAATCGCGGCGAAAAGGGTGATTACGGTTCCAATCGAAGTGGCGATGAGCGCCTGGTAAATAGATCCCAGCCAGAATGCTCCTCCGAATGCGGAAAAACCGTCGGTGAAAAGATGTACGAAACTGGTAATGAACCAACCCAGCGCCCAACCCACGAAAGAGGAGATCACTCCCAGAAGAGCCGCTTCGATGAAAAACAGCGTCACGATAAAGTTGTCGAGCGCTCCCAGACACTTCATTGTACCGATCTCTTTAAAACGCTCCGAGACGGACATCAGCATTGCGTTCATAATTCCCACGAAGCAGACCATGAGCGCCATGATCGCAAGCCACTCCTGCCGGTGCGCGGCCGCCATGACTTCCGGCCCAACGCCCTTAATCGGGAAGAGAGAAGATGCCTTGACCGAGCTGTAAAAGGCGATCCCGAGCAGGATGCCGCTCGCAGTGATGAGCGAGCGAGCAAGACGAATCTTGATGCTCTTGAGACTAATTTGCCAGGCTTTGCTGAAAGGCAAAGTAATCTGCTTTCGCACCTGCATCGTCTGAACTAAAGGAACCTGCTGAACGCTCATACCTCTGAGGTCTCCCCTCCGAATTGATTATCTAGACTATTCAAACCGCGCTAACATATCGAAAACGCTTCCTACTGACGCTCGTTCCCCTCAATCCTCGACACTCCCCGTTTCTAGCCCTCCCAAAGAGTGGCAACGAACGTCAAGGAGAGTGGTTGTGTGAGGTTCCACAACCCGCAATAAAAAGTCTACTTCGCCTTACTCTTCTTGTAAAATCCGATGAATTTCCGTTCGTGCAACATCTGCAAAAACATCGTGACGGAGACTTCCGCTTCGCGGCGATTCATTTTGAACTCGCGTCCTGTCTTCTGCACGATCACATCGACCGTATTTGCGCCGGTGCAAAGTTCCCAAACAAATCCGCCCACTTCATCCAACTCAACTCGTCGCTCTTTGGGAGCGTTCACCCACTTGGCCATCCATTTCACAATCGGATTCACTTTTTTATTCTGAGGAACCGTGATGACAGTCTCCCCGCTCTCCTGTTTTTCCCACTTCAAATTTGAGTTGTGAGCAGGACGCAGAATCATCGCGCCCTGCCGATCCATCGTAGGCGGCGCAATTTTGAGAAATGGAAGATATCGACCAGCTCCGAAATAAAGTTTCTGTTTCAGAGATTGCAACGAAATCACAGGTTTGACTCCTCCGGGGAGTGACAGACGACCGAGTTCAAAGTATCCTCAAATAAATTCTTCGATTTTTTTCCGCTCATCACTTGGAGAGTAAAAATCTTATTCGTTTCTTCACAGAGCCACACTCCGCCTTCGTACTTGGATGGGAAGCGTCGTAAGGAGTTTTTTGCGTCTTTCAGAATCTTTATCCTGGAAAAGATTGGCAACGAGCCTACGAAACGCGCTACGGAGTGCAAATCCGCTTTTTCAAGAGAGTCCTTTTTCATGCGTTTGAAGCTAACCTGCGAGTTATTCTGAAACCACTCCGCCTCAGTGAACTTCTTCAAGGTAACATTGGCAAGTCCCCAACGGTCGATGAATATTTTCTCGCCTTGTCTGCCGAAGGTAAGGCTCAGATACCCGGATAAAAGTTTCTGTTCTTCGAGAATGAAATCGTCCGGTACTTTGAGTTGAAGGTCGTACAACCCCCACATGTCGAATCCCTCTTCGGAATGATCGTGAAGCGTAGCAAAAAGTTGGGAAGCGATCGAAGACATCGCTCCATGATCTTTCATTAAACCCACGACTTGCGCGATAACCACGCGTCTGCACTTGGAACAGAACCAAATTTTTCCTTGACCCCTGCCCGCCCCCGTCCATGAAAAGTTCATAGCCGTGCGCTCGCCCTCCGGACCCTCTGTCTTTTCAGGTTTGATGGAACTTTCAAAAGTCGCTTTCGCTCTCTTCGCCTCTTTTGCGGACTCTAGAAACATCCGCTCTAGATTGGTCTTCAAATTCGGTGTTTTCACCATTGATAGAGGCTTTTTTGTAAATCTCTGCAGAAGAGGCAAAAGAGTCATGGAATAGAGCGAATTCGAAACCCCCTGGGGCTTGTCCGATTTTGTCCACCGAATCTGAACAGTGATCGTTCCGTTTCCCGGCGAATCGACTCTCAGATACCCGTTGTCTCGATCCATTGAAAACCCGGTGACGTTCCAATCAGGAGGAAGTTTGAACCGAATTCCCTGCCAACCGATCACGGTCTTGCGGGGCGTGACGATCTCATTCTTGCTCTCTACGCTCGCTACTTCCGTTTTCAACCCATTCTCATTTCTGTCAAACGTCGCCAACCAAAACCTTCAATTTGCGCAAAACCTTCTCGTAACCTCCGCCTTAAAAAGAGAGGTCGGCACTCAATCGCCGGATGTTTTCAAGTTATACTACCGACAGTTGATTTTTTCAAATCTTCCACCATCAAAGTTGCTAATTCATCCTATAGCGTTCTAATCAGGAAGTTGAAATGTATCTAATACCTGGCAATTATACACGGTTCGGTAAATCACCTGCCGGCAGTATAATACCGCGTCCACTCCTCGAATAGTACGCATCTCGCCGCCCAAAATTAGGGACAGCTTGGAGCGCCTGGGACTCATTTGAAAGACTTACGCCTCGAACCCTAACATCCCGGAATTGGGGTCGGCATTTCAGCGCTGGGGGAGCGTCTTTGCAAGTCTCCCGCCGCCCATTCTCTTACCCAACTTCTCCCTGCAACATTGGAGAAGAAGGGTTGTGGATTTGCCTCTCTCGCCCCGCTTCTCCCTGCAACATTGAAGAAGGGGAAGTTGAAGATTTGCCTCTCTCGCCCCCCTTCTGCCTGCAGCGCGGGAGAAGGGGGGTTGGGGGGATGAGGGATTCTAAAATTGGAGTCGGCGTTTCAACGCCTACTTCGGCGCGACCTCTTCAATGTGTCCATCGCAATACAAAATATTGTTCAAGCCGTTGTGCCTGCCGGGGTTCGGCAAGGTAGAAAGCGCTCCATGCGCGTTTTTCGCAAGGTCAGTTGAATCGTAAACTAACGGAGTTTTTGCCGCATTCGGAATTTCATTCAGCTTCTTGCCCTTAAGCCCCTTGCCTGCAATGTCCGGATTTAGGGAGTAGCCGAATTTTTCATCTTTGCGATTGGAAACTGAAGGGCAATGAAGCCATTCGTCAGCTTGTACTGCGCCTTTGAAATCTTCCTCATCCATCCACTTTGCTGCGGTAGGGAGTGAGCCATTCGTTTCGGTAAAATGTTGAAACCCCTTATAGATCTCGTTGAGAGACGCTTTGCAATCAAGCGCAGTGTTCGGAGCGTCTTTTCGCGACCCGACGGAAGAACCTATGCCTAATTGAGAGGCGGCAAACGACAAATCCATCGTTTGAGTTCCGATGTAGACCATCCACATCGCGGACATAATCGAGAGGATGATCGTAAACGTCCCCCAGGGCGAAAGCTCTTTTCTCTTTCGACTACCCGCGCCATATCCTGCGATGAAAGCGGAAGTCAACGAAAAACCCAGAGCCAAACAAAACTTTCTTGCAAGCTCTCCGAACTTCAATGCCAGGAAAGTTCCAATGATGAGAGGAACTATCAGCAATATCAAACCGAAAATCCCTGCCTTCAGCTGCGGGCGATCTCCTTTTGGGTTTAATCCCAAAAGATATCCGCGCCAAAAACCAATCAACGCAATTACCGCAAGCAGACCGAAAATGATACACACTAGTATCGAAACCAGCATGAGCTACTCCTGAGCTAGAATGGCAGATAGTTGATCGACTTCGCGATGAGAGCCAATGCAATGGACGCCATAGCGATGAGTCCGGTTCCGCAAGCGAAGCCCGCAAGCAGAACGGGAGTGTACTTCTGCCAGGCTTCCATTCCGAATTTCTTAGCGAAGTATCGCCTGCCAAGCCATGCACCTAAAAAGGTTGGGATCGTGTCCATCGGCCAGGCTCCGGAGCCGCCAATAAAGCCGTAAAAGAAGAGCGATGGGAGTTTGGCTAACCCGAAAAGACCGTAAATTGCCAATCCCGCCAGCGAACCTATTCCGATTCTCTGGAAATTAATCGCTTCTTTAACCCACGAAATGCCGCCGTCCTTCCGGTTGATCGTGTTGAACATCGCTGCGAAAGTTGCATGTATCGGCCAAACTTTCGCAGCAAAAGGGTGCTGAGCGGAAGGGATCTGACTGGTGTGCCAGAAGAACGCCCAGAATATGAAACTCGCAAGCAACATGACGGGGAGCATGAAGGCTTCCACCTTGACAAGGCTACTGAATTTCGTCCCAGTCAACTCCGTCTCTCGGAAACGCTGCGCAAGTCCGCCGAAATCGTTTAAGGGAATCGGCGCATACCAGATATCCACGTACCTATACCCGGACTGCATGATCGAGACCTCTTTGAGCCACGGGACTGAGACGCCTGAGCCTGTGATGCCCGTCATTCGAGCGGAAACATACGAGTTGATGGGAGACCAGATCAATCCATAGAAGACGAGCAACATGACGGAGACGTTATGCTCTTCTCCAGGTTTCGAATCCGAGCGGAGTAGAAAAACCGTTAGAATGATATAGAAAACTGTGACAGCGAACCAGATGACCGCCGGAATCCAGAGGGGCATGTCCCCTCTCCCTTTCGGAACTTCCGACTTCATGCCTCGGTTGACGTGTTGATTTCGCATTCCGGCAAACGCTTTGAAGAGACTATAGAAACCAATGAGAGCGACTGAAACTTGCAACCCGATATTGATGGACAGCCAGAACTTCATGTCGGTCGCCTGCTTGGTATAGAAGGCGTCCATTCCTCTCGTCCAACCGTTTGACTCTGAAGAGCCGAATAAGCCGACGCCGTGCAGAATCGGAGCCATCAAAATACGACAGATGACGGAGCCCCACAACGCTCCGCTCGCGATAGGATAAGGAATGACGAATCCTGTCAGCACCTTGCCTATGTCGCCGGAGATTCCTGTGACGGCTCCGGGCAAAAAAGTCTCGGTGTTCGTTGTCAAGTCGATAAATGGTATCGGGACGAGTTGGAAGGCTTTGCCGAAAACAGCGCTTGTGAAAACAGGAATCGCTATATAGAAGAAGCCGAAAATGAGACCGATCATCGTGCCTATCGAAAAAACACGCCAACGCCAGGACTCCTCTTTGCTAGCCGCTTCTGCAAGCGCAGTCGCCCCGGAAGCCGCAACCGGAGCCATTGGGAAGGGCAGTTTTTCAATGTCGGAAGTGACTCGAAACAGTAAGTATCCTGCGCTCATCCAGTTTAGTCGCCCTAGAACCTGCCCGACAATCAAAAGCAAGATGGGGATGAACCAGGCCTGATCGAAAAAGGTTCTCTCCATGAGAGCATGGGAGTGGGCGGGCGGAACCACCCAGTGCGGAATATCCTTTGCGACAAGAGCCGCTTGCGGAGATTGAACGAAGTACTGTTGCCAGATGAGCTCGCCGAAGGGACCGCCCGAAATGCCTCGATCTGCGGCAAGTCCGGTTAGCGAGGCTGCGACGTAGTAGAGTATGTAGATCTCTTGTCGCTTCATTGGCAGGAAAGAGCGACGCATGATCTCTGCAAAGAGTACGATCGTCACCCACTCTGCAGCCGGGCCAAGCCCTTGCCCTGCCATCAACCCCAGGTACAAAGCTCCCGGAAGCATGATGAAGCCGACAAAGATCGCTCCGACGACGGTCTTCATGCTGAAGCCCTCTTCGAATTGAGTCTCGCCTGTCCCTGCATCCTCTTCCTGAGTCTCAGATTCTACCTGTTCTCTCAGCTCCGCAAATTCGTTCGGTCCCGCCACGTTGTGGATGCCCCTTCCATATTAATCGCTAGCTGACTGAAACTGAAACGCAGCTAAACTTAAACCTTACGTCAATTCCTGACCCTGCTGTATAAGCCCTTACTTCACTCCGGCTCTTTCCAGAGCTTTCATGATGCCGTCATCATCAAAACCTTCAAACCTGGCAAGTACCTTGCCGTTGTTTCCGATGAGATAATTCGTCGGCAACGCTCCGACGCGATACTTTTCCGCAACTTTTTCGCCGCCGTACGCAGCCTTCAGTTTCAACTTGCCGTCCGCCCAGAGTTTTTGAATCTCTTTTGAACTGTCGGTAGTGTTTATTGTCAACGTCTCCAAACCGCGGCTTTTCAAATCGCTCTGCAACTTTGCCAGTTCTGGCAACTCGTCGCGACACGGCTCAAACCCTTTGCTCCAAAACATCAGCAGAACGACTTTGTTCGCTTTCAATAGCGCTGAGAGAGTCGCTCTAGTTCCGTCCGTTAGATTCAATTGAAAATCAGGCGCTGTTTTGCCGGGAGCGAAGAGGTCGGTATCGTCCGTAGTCGTTCCGCTATTCGGCTTCGTGTTGCTCGCAATTCGAGTCTCAAAGGGCTTCGCGCCTTTCGGCATGACAAAAGCAAAAGCGTTTGCAGGGAGAGTTACTGCAGTCTTCAGTTCCGTCAGTCGGCTGTCCACTGTCGTCTGATCGTTGCCTGCCCCGGAGACGATCACCGAACCTCTTAAAAGAAAATCCGGTCCAACATATATTTTGTAGCTCGAAAAAGCTCCCGTACCGAATACCTTAATCTCGTTGCAGGTCACGCCGCCTATCACTGAAGTTCCGGTGATTTTGACTCCCGTCCCCTGCGCCTTCATTTGGTTCAGCATATCGGAGTTGTAAAACGCGCTCGCTTCGAGATTCATCGCCCTTCCGACGTTCGCTCCGCTCGGGTCAGGAGCCAACAGCTGAAACTCATTGTCTGCCGACATGTAGACAGTGAATTTTTTGCCGTCAGAAACGATTTTCCTCTCGTCGCTAATTTTGCCGCCCTGCATCGAGATGAAAGCTCGATTCGGTTTTTGAAGCTTCAACTCGCCGCGAAGCGTATTCGAAGTCGCCCCCATCGAATTTTTGATAACGAACTTCGCTTGCAAAACTTTGATGCGATCTTCCGCATCGACGCATTTTTGGAACAGAGCCTCACCCGCCGCGTCAGCTTTTGCGGTGAGTTGGAAGAGCGGCGATATCGCCAGCAAAACGATCAACAGAACGTTTTTCATTTCACATGCTCCCTACTGCACTGTAAGTCAACCTCATCTTCGCAAAGCTGTTTGCGGGCCAAATGGCCCAGTAGAATGGCATAAGAAATCCTACAATCGGAATAAGCGCCAGAAGAACTGTCCATCCTGGAAACCCCGCATTTTCCACAACTTTCCACATAACATAGAAGGCGACCATGATGTTAACGAGCGGAATAAACAAGAAAATTATGTACCGCCATTCAAGTCAACTCCTTATCAGCCGTTTTGACTGAACAATGCTATGAAAGCGCATCGCAGGCGGTTAGCCGCCCGGCGCAAGCTCCGGGCCGGATTGCGAAACTGCCGGACTAGCAACCTCGTTCGCACCCTTGACGAGATTGAGGTAGCGATCACGATCAGACTGTTTCAAAGTTCTCCAGATTCGGAACTGTTTTCGCAACGTGTTCAAAAATCTTCTGTTGACTCGTTTCCAGTTGGAGATGTCGCCCGACTCCCTGTCTACCAACAGCCGGATGTCGAATACGTCTTGCGTGTCAGTAGGTCGAGTTTCTATAGCTACTCGCTGAGAAACTCCGAGGTCGAAAGGCGCTAACCAGGTCATACACTTTACTCGATAACCCGTTCCATTATCGTGCTCGAACTCTTCCGAAGTCACGCCCTGCGTCACGAAGTCTCCAATGCTGTACTCTTCGTAGGCTTGGAACCACTCCGTCAAGAAGCCGTTCAGTGCGGCGGCTTGATCTCCGGTCACTGCAAAAGGAAGAGGAACGATCCAGTGATCTCCGTCCGGCTCAGGCACTTTCCAGGTTCTCTCCACCGAAGGCGTAGCGACTTCCGAGGCTTTCCGAGCCGGATAGATCGTCGAGAGCAAAACGACTGCCACCACGATAAGGGTCGTCAAAACGGCGCTGACGCTGGAAAAGTTGAGATACAGATCGGGCAACCAATGAGTCCAGACAAGTATTTTGCTTGCCAACTGCCCGAGCAAGTAGCCCGAAACCGAACCCAAAATGGCGTATACCATTGCTTCCGCCATAAACAGCATCCCGATGTGAGAGGGCGAAAGCCCAATTGACGAATAGATGTGAATCTCTTTGATGCGCTCGAAAACGGAGCCGAGCATCGTATTCAAAACGATAAGGGAGGCGATGATGACCGGAAAAACGATCAGTTCTATTCCGCGTCCGCTCGTTGCTGCGATGGAAGAGTATCGATCCACTTTTCCACGCTTTTTGGGATCGGGATTCGCCCCGTCAATCACCTGTCCCGCGTAGAGGTTAAGCCCAAGTCTGTGCATCAACGGGTCAAGGCGTTTCAATACGATCTTCGGGTCGCCAAAATCGATGGCTATAGATCGAAGTTCCGCCTTCAGGTTGGTGGCTGTTTGATAGGGAATGAAGAATACCTGATCGGGTTCGAGGTGCGTATACTCTTTAAAGCCCTGATCTCCTCCGCCTTTGCCGCCGCTTCCGCGAGACAGCTTGTTCATCGCAATAAAGTCGACAGGGGTCACGATCTCGTTGTCGAGGTCGCCGAACTCTTTCAGCTTCTGCGAATCCAAAATGCCTATAACCGTATATTCCACGCCGCTGTAAGAGACTTTCGCCTTGCCGACATCGGCAGGCTCAACGCGCAGCGCGTTCGCGATCGTATCAGGCAAAATAATAGTATAAACGTCGCCGGGCATGAACCAGCGTCCTAAGGTTTTGCCTGAGCTGTCAGTCAAAAGCGCATCTTGCGGACGTGTCAGCTTCGATTCTTCAGGCGTCAACCCGACCATCGCTTTCGCTTCGTACTGTTTGTCGGCGCGGCGAAGAGAAA
>JAYVOT010000012.1:0-2929 GCA_043757795.1 Chthonomonadaceae bacterium
GATACTCAAGGTGCGGAGTATGTTTCAAGAGACGCACCTGCAAACCGGCGCAGGAATGGCAGTCCTACGGGCAGGCAAGTCCGACTCATGTCCGAAGGAAATCCGGCGCGAAGCGCCACTGAAACCGTGACTTTAGTCATGGGATTCAAAAGCGCTCTCGAAAAAATCATTTGGTCGTCAGGTCTGCGTAACATCAGTTATCTAAGTACGGAAGGGCTTCTTAGCCTTTAGCGAAAGGTGCGCAGACTTCGATATTATCTCGATTACTTCAAAAATAACGGCAATGGCTACAAAAAAATCAAGCAAAAAACTTCATATCGTTTACGAAACTAAGTTGCCGGAAGCTCGGTTTCAAAAATACGTCGCTTCCTTGAAACTTGAAACCAACTCGACCTATGAGAACTGGTGTCGCGCAAACGGATTCAGCGCCTCGAAACGAAAAGGTTGGCAGGACAGACTTGTTGAGGCTCAAGTTGCAAAACGGAAGCGCTCGGAAGAACAAGCTCAGAGTCAGTTTCAGCGACACCTCAAGAGTTTGAGATTGTCGGAGGAGGAGTATGAGTCATGGCGACGAATTCACGGGTTTGCAGGAGGAATTCGAAAGTCCGAAGAGCGAAAGGAGAAGGAACTGGAAGTTCGGGGAAGAGAATGGACGCAACAGTCTCTTCAATATTCGCGAACAAGACATTCCCATCCCGCGCGTATGATCTTGAGCCTCTCTAGAAACGAGCCAATAAGTCAGTCTACGAACGCAGATATTTTTCACTCGATTCAATCGAACTTCAAGCAGTTCCAAAAGCAACGGAAAATCCATGCGGATTTCACACGACTTTTGCTTCATGTCGAGCGCGTGTCCGATTTGCTTTCCGGTTCACAGCTTTTTCCGGGCGGCGCAAATGATTACGAGGGTCTCATTAATGCTCTCGCAACTCTCGCGACACAGTCAAAATCATGGATTCGGCCTCTGGAGAACTGGCGTCCGAAAGTTCGCAATATCCGAAGACAGTTCCATTCTCTTGCAAATCATCTGCTGTGCGAGTACGAGACTCCGATGTTTATGGATGCCGCCTGGAGCGAGCCGAACTCAGCGGAAGGGGAACTTCATCGCGAATGGTATCTGCACATCGGGCGCGGACAAAACCTGCGAACGGCAAACACTCCCGTCGAATTAACGAAAATGATGGCGCGATTTATAACAATGGCTCCATCAACTTTGACAATTCCGCAGGCGATTCGCTGGGGACAAGTGCGGGGAATGGGCGGAAACGAGAGACTAGCCGGAGAAATCGTCGGATCGAGAATGAGAAATTTTCTTCCTGACGAGCCTTTCTGGACGACCGTGTTGCACTTTTTCAAAAACAACCCGGCGTTGACCGGAGCGCATATCAATTCAATTGCGGACTATCTCTACTATCAGAAGTTCGTTCCGCAAGATAGAATATGCGGCGAAGGCTCTTTAGAGGAAATAGGGGCGCCATTCCCAAATCTCTCAATGAAAGGTAGAACTGCGGCAGCTTTGCTCCGCCTTGCAGAAGAGTGGCGAAACACGATGGCGTTGCAAACAAGCCTTGCGACTTCGCAGTGGAAGAGCGCAAACGTTCCCGGCTACGCGCTCTTGGAGAACGATGAAAACGGGGCGGCGGTGCGTCATTGGGCGGTAGAGGAGTTGGTGAACGGGAAGCAACTGCACGCGGAAGGAAAATATATGCACAACTGCGTCGCAAGCTACTTCTCCTCGTGCTTGAATGGACAGAGCTCTATCTGGTCTTTGCGAGTCCGTTCGGCAAGCTCCAACAAGTTGAAAACCGTCATGACGATTGAAATGGAAATACGGAATCAAACTCGAACTCTCGTTCAGGTGAAAGGGCGTTTCAACCGTCGCATCGAAACCTGCGACGAGAACCCCTTAATGAAGAAAGCGATCCCTATTTTACTCCATTGGGCGGAAAATCGGGACGTGAAAATTGGAAAGAACGTCGTTGGATAGTCATTTGCAATCAGCGAAAGAAGAGTCAAAAGAAGAATCATATGAAAGTAAAAATGGGTTATCTCGGCGTTCTAATTCCGTTTTGCATGTTGACGCTGGCTTCGAGCCTTGCAGCGAACGCGCAACGGATGCATCACTTCGTCTTCTTCGGAATGGATCGGGAGAAAGTTCACTCAGAAACGTTCTTACGATCAAAAAATCTTGAAGGAGCGCAACTAAAGTACTCCTGGAAAGAGTTGGAGCCGGAGAAGGACGCCTATGAGTTCGGGGAGATGCGCCAAGACCTGGAGTTCTTGAAATCGCACGGCAAGAAACTGTTCGTGCAACTTCAGGACTCCACTTTTGATGAAAAACATATTTTCGTACCGCAATACTTGCTTAAAGACCTGCAGTATCATGGAGGAGCTGACAGACAATACGAACTTGCAGGAAAAAACGAAGAGAAATCAGTACCCGCAGGATGGGTGGCAAGACGTTGGGACCCCGCTGTTCAAACGAGATTCTATCGGTTGTTGCAGGCGCTTGGCAAAGAGTTCGATGGTAAAATTGAAGGGATCAATCTGCCTGAGACGGCCATCGAGTTCGGCGAGACAGGGCGTCTTTTTCCAAAAGGCTTCGCTCCCTCAAAGTACCGAGACGCAATATTGACGCAAATGAAGGCGTTGAAATCCGCCTTCCCAAAATCAGTGACTTTGCAATACGCCAATTTCATGCCGGGCGAGTGGCTGCCGGAATCTGACAGGGATTTCTTGAAAAGCGTGTATGCAAGGGCGAGGGAATTGAAGGTCGGGACGGCGGGACCGGATATCCTGCCCTGGAAACCGGGGCAGATGAAGCACAGTTATCCCTTGATTCGAGCAAATGCCGGCCTTGTTCCCACTGGTATCGCTGTCCAAGAGGGAAACTACTCCGCAAAAAACCCGAAGACCGGGATGCCTGTCA
>JAYVOT010000013.1:0-2917 GCA_043757795.1 Chthonomonadaceae bacterium
AACAGCCTGGACGAGGTCGATCCTGAACTCCTTGCCGCCTTCGAGAAGTTGGGGATTTCGCTCAACGAGCAGAAGCGCCTCTCCGGAGTTGCAATTGACGCTGTTTTCGACAGCGTTTCAGTCGCTACCACTTTCAGGAAAGAGCTAGCTGAAAAAGGGATTATTTTCTGCTCATTTTCAGAGGCGGTGAAAGATCATCCCGAGTTGGTGCGGCAGTACCTTGGATCCGTCGTCCCCTACTCCGACAACTACTACGCCACTTTGAACTCCGCCGTTTTCAGCGATGGTTCGTTCTGCTACATCCCAAAAGGCGTCAAATGCCCGATGGAATTGTCGACTTACTTTCGTATCAATGCGAAAGACACCGGTCAGTTCGAGCGAACTCTTTTGATCGCGGATGAAGGCGCTTATGTCTCCTATCTAGAAGGTTGCACCGCCCCAATGCGAGACGAAAATCAGCTTCATGCCGCAGTCGTTGAACTTATCGCGCTAGACGGTGCGACCATAAAATATTCGACCGTGCAGAACTGGTACCCCGGCGATAAAGAGGGAAAGGGCGGAATCTATAACTTCGTGACTAAGCGCGGCAAAGCGATGAAAAACTCCAAGATCACCTGGACTCAGGTTGAAACAGGCTCTGCGATCACGTGGAAATACCCTTCTTGCCTGCTCATCGGTGAGAACTCCGTAGGCGAGTTTTACTCGGTTGCAGTCACGAACAACAAGCAACAGGCGGACACCGGCACGAAGATGATCCACATTGGGAAGAACTCCCGGAGCACTATCGTTTCAAAAGGAATCTCCGCCGGGAACGGACAGAACACCTACCGGGGTCTTGTAAAAATTCAGGACGGAGCTGCAAACGCTCGCAACTATTCGCAGTGCGACAGTATGTTGATCGGGGATCGTTGCGGAGCGCACACCTTCCCGTATATTGAAGTGAAGAACACCACCTCCACTGTCGAGCACGAAGCTTCCACCTCTAAGATAGGCGAAGACCAGATCTTCTACTGCAAGCAACGAGGAATCTCCGCTGAGGATGCAGTGAATTTGATCGTCAACGGCTTCTGCAAAGAGGTCTTCAAGACACTGCCGATGGAGTTCGCGGTCGAGGCGCAGAAACTGCTCAGCGTCAGCCTTGAGGGTAGCGTCGGATAGTGAACAGGCTTGTTGCGAGTTGGAGGAGAGAACGATGTTAATCCCGCTTCCCTACAGTCCAAGAAAATACCATTGCGAATGGCTTGAATCGCTCAAGTATGACTCAAGGATTTTTTCGGACGAATTCCTTGAAAACTGCGACGAAGAATATCCTAGCTCCATGGGAGACGCAATGCCCGAAACCGATTGGCACTTTAGAGCCTTGTTCGATACATGCAGCGCCCTACGGCTTTTCTTCATGGGTCAAAAAAACGTCTACATAGGAGCGAATAACTTTTTGTACTGGGACGAAGGAAATAAACGAGCCTGCATCAGCCCGGACATCTATGTCGTCAAAGGAGTGGACGGAGGCTCTAGAAGAGTTTATAAGACATGGGAAGAGGGCGGCGCTGTCCCGAGCGTGATCTTCGAGTTTACCTCAAAGAGTACGAAGGAAACTGATTTTGAAGAGAAAGCAGCGCTTTATGGCGAAACTCTCAAAGTGAAAGAGTATTTTCTCTTCGACCCGGAAGAGAAGTTCATCACTCCCGCCCTGCAAGGTTTCAGACTGTTAGGCGATGGCTACCAACCGATGACGGAGAGTGACGGCAGATTGTTTAGCTCGCAACTCGGGTTGGAACTGGAGAGGGATGGTTTTCATATTCGATTTTACGATCCGAAAACACGTCTAGCTCTTCCCTTTCTAGAAGAGTTGGCTGAGAGCAAGCAATTTGAAGCTGATAGGGCGGAAGCGCAGGAGCGAAGAGCCGAAATGCTGGAAGTAAGAGCCGAAATGCAAGAGCGAAAATTAGAAGAGGAAGCGCAAAGAGCGGATACTGAGACAAAACGCGCCAATGCGCTTGAAGCCGAGCTTGCCGAACTGCGCAAACTTTTGAACCGGAAATCATAATTTAAGGACAGATAACGAATGCTTGAGATTAAGAACCTGCACGCGAGCGTGGCGGGAAAAGAGATTTTGAAGGGTGTTAACTTGACGGTGAAGGCAGGCGAAGTTCATGCAATTATGGGAATCAACGGATCCGGCAAGAGCACCCTCGCCAACGTGCTTGCCGGGCGAGATCAGTACGAAGTGACTGAAGGAACCGTTCTCTACAATGGAGCGAACCTGCTTGATCTAGAGCCGGAAGAAAGAGCCTGCGAAGGCGTATTTCTTGCGTTTCAGTACCCGGTCGAAATTCCCGGAGTCAACAACACCTACTTTCTTCGATCCGCGTTAAATTCCATTAAGAAATATCGCGGCGAAGAGGAGTTGAACGGAGCCAAGTTCCTGCAGCTCGTCAAAGAGAAAATGAACGTGCTTCACATTGACCCTAGCCTGCTTCAGCGCCCTGTGAACGAGGGCTTTTCCGGAGGCGAAAAGAAACGAAACGAGATTTTTCAGATGGCGGTTCTGAACCCGAAATTGGCTATTCTCGACGAGACCGACTCAGGACTCGACATCGACGCGATCAAAGCGGTCGCGGAGGGCGTCAACGCACTGCGGTCGGCGGATAGAGCCTTCATCGTCGTCACCCACTATCAACGACTTCTGAATTACATTATCCCGGATTTCGTTCACGTCTTGATTGACGGACGAATCGTCAAAACGGGGGGCAAAGAGTTAGCCCTCGAACTCGAAGCGGACGGCTACGACAAAATTCGAGCAGAAGTCGCCTCTCGCGAACTCGTGACTGCGTAAAGGAGACGAACCATGACTGATCTTGACCTCCCGCAGTTGGCGAAAAACGCCTATCCGGGCCTTCCAAATTGGCTTTCCGCC
>JAYVOT010000014.1:0-2917 GCA_043757795.1 Chthonomonadaceae bacterium
GCCATTCCTGTGCCAGTTTGCAGGGGCGTCTCTTGTTGAGCCTACTCCGGACCTTGAGTATCGTGTGCGAAGCACACACGGCGGAACGCCACCCAGACCGTGACTCTAGTCATGACGCTCTGTCGTTTGCGTAACATAAGTAATCAAGCCTCAAGAAGACTTTTGCGCCGCCGCGAGCAACTCCCTCAGCCCCTCCATCAGGCTTTCCCTTCTCTCCACTGAGAGATTTCCAAGAGCCGTTTCCGCGTCTTGAATTCTCTCTTTTTGCCTCTCCTTCATAGCGGCGGCGCCAAGTTCCGTCAATCGTAATTTCTTTACTCGTCTGTCCTCCGGGCAACAGACTCTCTCCACCATCCCAATTTTTTCGAGCCTGTCAGCGATCTGCGTGGCGGCGCTAGGAGAAATTTTCAACTCGTCAGCAATGCTTGAAAGCGACATCGATCCGTTCATGAGCGTCAGGCAGAGGCGAAGTTGCGTCAACGGCAACTCCGTCGTCGGGTGCGAAGTCTTCAAACTGAAGATCGTTCTCATGATGCGGGGAAGCAGAGTCTCCAATTCAACTGCCTGGTACAATAGCTCATTTCTATTCATGAGTTTCCGTTTTCCCCTCCAACGCGGCAGGGATTGGGGTTATGATATCGTCCGTGCGACGTTTTTTGAATCGATTCCCAAGATCGTCGAGGATTGTATAGACGACGGGAACTACGAAAAGCGTCAACAACGTCGAGGTTGCGAGACCGCCGATTACCGCCGTTGCAAGCGGAGCCTGCGTTTCGGAGCCGCGCCCCAGAGCGAGCGCAAGGGGAAGCATCCCCAAAATGGCGGCGCTTGTCGTCATCATGATCGGTCGCAATCGGGTCGGGCTTGCTTCTAGTACCGCCTCATTCCTCCCTTGTCCTCTTGCTCGCAACTGATTCGTGTATTCGATAAGTAGGATTCCGTTCTTCACGACGATCCCCACCAATAGCAACAATCCGATAAAAGCCGTAAGTCCGAACGCTCGACCTGTTAGAAAAAGCGCCAGCACGACTCCCAGAATAGAGAGCGGAACTGTTGCCAAAATCGTTAGCGGATAGATGAACGACTCGAACTGAGTCGCCAACAGCATGTAGATGAGAGCCACCGCCAATCCAACAGCCAACCCCAAACCGGAAAACTCCTGAGCGCGTTGCTTCTGTTGAATTCCGAAGTCCCAATAGTAGCCGGTAGGAAGTTTTTGCAGGTTCATCATCTTCTCAAGGTCCGCCTGAATCTCGCTTTGCGGGCGTCCCGAAGCGATGGACGTGATGGCGATGAAACGTTTGCTGTTCTGACGGTCTATCTCGTTCGGACCGGTTGCAAGGACAGGCTTCGCGATTTGTCTGAGCAAGATATAGTTCGCCGCGCCGGTTTTGACGCCTCCGCTCGGGCTGATTGGAAGGTCGAGGAGGTCTTCCTCGCTCTTTCGCTGACCTTCCGGAAGTTGTACATAGATCGGGTATTGAAAGCCGCCCTCTTGATAGTAGCTTGAAAGCGAGCCGTTCGTAGCGGCGCTGAGAGTGGCTGCAAGGTCGGTAAAGCTGACGCCTAACTGCATCGCTTTCTGGCGATCCACTTTGAACTGAATTTCCGGCGTCGAGTCCTGAACGTTCGTGTCCGCGTTCTCCATTCCCGGAATCGTCTTGATCTGCGTAAGAATGTCGCGTGAAAGTTGCGTGAGGGTCGGCAGGTCGTCGCCGTAGACGTCCACCTCAACGTTCTGATTGCCGCCGGAGATAATTTGCGTCACAAGGTCATAGGGCGTAACGATCACGCGCGCGCCTACAAGCGCTTTCCCGACTTGCCCTTGAACCTCTTTCATTATTTGTTGCGTCGATTTTTTTCGATTTTCCTTCAGGCGAATCGTCATCGAACCCTGATTAGGGAGCAGGTTCGTAGTCGTTCCGCGAAGGCTCAGCGTCGTTCCTGCGGCAGCGAACACAGTATCGACGTCAGGAACCTTCATCAGGATCTTTTCCGCTTTTTGCATCGTCTCGTTCGTAATATCGAGAGCGGTTCCAACGGGCATTTTGACAGTGACGGTGAAGTTTCCGCTGTCCGTTTGCGGGAGCAACTCCGTTCCCACGGAAGGAATCAAAAGAAAACTCGCCGCTGTGATAGCCATTGAGCCGACGATCACTTGCCAACGATGCTTCAGCGCCCAAACGAGATTTTTGCGATACCCGACGTCTATCGCGTCAAACCTGTCTCCGAACCAGTCGAAGATTATTGTGAGAGCGCTTCTTTTCGAAGTAGCAGCTGCGTCCGCATCGTGGAGATGGACGTGATGCTCGTGCTCCGCTTCCAACTGCTCTTTCTTAATGAGCAAAGATGCCAGCATGGGCACGACTGTCAGGGCGTCAAGCAGGGAGATGGCGATTGAGAAGATAACGACGAGAGCGAACTGAGTGAATATCTGCCCGGACTGCCCCTTTATCAGGAAGAGCGGAAGAAAGACGACCATAATCGTGATGGTAGAGGCGACGACGGCGGACGTGATCTCGTTCGTGCCGGATATAGCCGCTTCCATTGGAGATTTTTTATCGCGCTCGATGTGCCTGAAAATGTTCTCCAAAACAACGACGGCGTCATCTACAATCAGTCCGGTCGCAAGGGAGAGAGCGCTCAAAGTCATGGTGTTGAGGGTAAAGCCGCAAAAGTAGATCAGTGCGAAAGTAGAGATGATCGAAATTGGAATCGAAAGCGCGACAACAAGCGTACTGCGAAAATTTCGGAGAAACATGAGCAGAATCACGATTGCGAGGGCGCCTCCGATGAAGGCGCTCAGCTTCACGTCATCAATCGAACGGGTGATGAACTCCGCCTGATTGTACGCTTTTTTAAAGACGAGATTCGGGTAGAGGCGATTGATCTGCGCGATCTTCTCTTCGACGTTTTT
>JAYVOT010000015.1:0-2915 GCA_043757795.1 Chthonomonadaceae bacterium
TTGAAAAAGCGCAAAGGCTCGAATACTGGGTTTGATGAGGTAGTGCGTCAATCTCTCAAGGCGCAAGTAGCGAAAAAAGGAATCAAGATGTGAAACCTATTTATTCCGCGCAACAGAAGAATTGAGCTCAATCATATGCGTTTGAACGGATAGACTGAAGTCTGCCGTTGCATTTGATAAGTCCGCCTTCGCGGATTGAGATATTTATGAAGCGCAGGTTTGCGGCGAAGCGCCTCCTTCTCAATCCGCACTGGTGGGTATCCGGAAGCCGCTCTCCACACGAGGCTCTGTTTCAGACCGACGAGATGCATTACATCGTTGCGAATCGTCACGTAGGGAAGAGCTTTTTCGCTATAACGCCTTCCGCGGAACATCCTTCGAGACATAATCCAACTCGCAACGTTGGGAATCATCACATCGGGCAGAGCCGTTTTGCAAATGCCCCCTCCGGCGAAAGCGTTTTTTGGAAAATGCTACGCCCGACCTTAGAACTTGACGCAACGAGTCAGGTTTTCGTTGTCCTAGAATCTAGGGATCCGCAACGAACGTTAAGAAGAGGCGGCGGGGTGAGGTTTTCCTTCCCATAAACAAAATTAGAGGAACTTCTTGAATTTATGCCTAATTCCCTTATTGAAGTGCAAGAAATAGGGAATATATTAGGTATGACAAGTAGAGATAGCTCAGTTGGAAGGTTCAAGATACGCCTTTTCGGTCCGATGTGCGTGGAAGTGGATTCGCTTCCAATTCCACCGCTCCGAACAAAAAAAGGTCTCTGGTTGCTCGCGATGCTGACGCTTCGAGCCAACAGAGAGGTTTCGCGAGTCTGGTTGGCGGGAACCCTCTGGCCCGACAGCTCCGAATCGCAAGCTCTGGAAAACCTTCGACATTCCCTCTCAGAACTTCGTAAAGCTCTCGGAGACGCGTCCTTCCGAATTGAATCTCCAACCTCGAACACGCTTGTATTGAGACTCAAACCGCAAGAGGCTGATATTTTGGCGTTTGAAGAGGTTGTTAATCGAAAAGAACCCATCGTTTCAGAGATGGAATATGCGGCGTCCCTCTACACGGCGCCGCTTCTTGAGGACTGTTATGAAGTCTGGACGGGGCAAGAGCGCCTGAGTCGCCGAGAGGAATATCTTTCTCTGCTTGAACGTCTTGCGAAGCTCAAACGAGAGGTCGGAGCTTTCTCAGACGCGATTAGATACCTACGCCTTGCGCTCAAAGCCGACCCTCTCCGGGAGAGTTTGACTTCACAACTGATGCAGGCTTTTGCCGATAACGGCGACTCTGCGGCTGCAGGCGAGGCTTACCGCGAACTCAGGTCGCAACTATCGACGTCTTTGAACGCCGAACCCTCCGCCGACATCGTCGCACTGTACAAACGTCTTCGGAAAGAAGCGAGAAAAGAGCATTCCATTTTCTCGCCCTCGTCAATTTCAATTCCGTCTAAATTAAAGCCTACATCTTCCAGAAACGCCTGCCTTCCGACTCCGCTGACTCCTCTAATCGGCCGTGAAATCGAATTGCAAGAAATTGCCAAAATGCTCTCCGAGTCCCGCCTTGTGACATTGACTGGACCGGGGGGAATCGGCAAGACTCGCCTTTCGATTCAGGCAGGTTGCGACTCGGTCTCTCAATTTCAAGATGGAGTGCGGTTCGTCGAGTTGGCGCCGCTCACTCAACCGGATCAGATCGCGCAGGCGGTCGCCAATGCGTTGGGGTTGCGGGAAGACGGCGCAACCTCTCAATTTGAATCCCTCTTGAACTTCCTGTCTGATCGTTCCGCGCTGCTTATTCTTGACAACTGCGAGCATATTATTCAAGGCGTTGCGGACTTTGCCGGAAGACTTCTTTCCGAGTGCGCCGAAGTTCATATTCTAACTACTAGTCGTCAGCCTCTGGGAATCACTGGGGAAGTCGTTTGGCGCGCGCCTTCCCTTGGAATACCGCCGGAATCTTCACTGGAAGGATTGGTCTGGGATTCACCGCTCGATCAGTTGAGCGCGAAGTACGCAGCCGTACGACTCTTTCAAGATCGCGCTCGCGCAGTTCAACCTTTCTGCAACGTGACTCCCTCAGGATTGCGAGCAATTGTAGAGATTTGCAATCGTTTAGATGGAATACCTCTCGCGATCGAACTTGCTGCCGTGAGGGTAAAAACTCTTTCATTGGAGCAGATCGCTCTTCGCCTGAATGACTGTTTTCGTTTGCTGACTGGCGGAAGCAGGAACTCATTGCCCCGTCAACAGACGCTCCGTGCCCTGATCGATTGGAGTTACGATCTCCTGAGCGAGGCGGAGAAGACCCTTTTTCAACGTCTTTCAATTTTCGTGGGCGGATTCTCTTTAGACTCGGCGGAAGATATTTGCGGTGATGCTGAGAATTCTAAGGCGCAAATACGACTAGAAGACGTATTCGACGTTCTGTCCGAGTTGACGGATAAGTCGCTTTTAACTTCCGTGGCGGACGAGTTCGGAGAACGGCGATATGGAATGTTGGAAACGGTTCGTCAATACGGGATCGAAAAACTTCAGACTTCCGGAGAGCTTCAGACGTTGACAAAGAGGTTTGTCGAGTCTTTTGCGGATCTTGCTGAGAAGGCTGAATCATCTCTTCTTTCTGAACAGGGGACGCAGTGGCTGAGAGTATTTGATAGGGAAGATGCAAACTTCAAACAGGCAATCACTTCAAGCAGGGATTTCGAGGAGCACGAATACGAACTTCGTCTTTGCGTCCATCTGGCGCAATACTGGATACTGCGAGGGCGCTGGCGGGACGGACGAGACTTCCTGGCGCACGCGCTACTGTCGGATGTAAGTCCCGATTTGAAGTGGTTGCAGGCGAAAGGGCACGCCAAATCAGGCATTCTATCTCGTCATTTGGATGAAATTCCGGCTTCTCGCGCCTCCCAATGC
>JAYVOT010000016.1:0-10786 GCA_043757795.1 Chthonomonadaceae bacterium
TTCTACTTCACAAACGATACAAGTCACTCCATCCCTGATTCAAAAATGGCTAAAGTCCAGTCATATAGCGCTATTACGAGTGATGTCCAAAAAAGATTCTCAAAATGGTGAGTAGTCACGATTGACAATGGAATGCAACTCCTGCTATAATTCCTTTCACGTACGCACTTGCAATGCAAATAGTGGCAGAAAATGCGAATTGTGACATAGGCGTTATATGAGCGAATTATGAAAATTCTCTCAAATACTTCGTATATTTCAGACAGAAAGAGCGATTCGTTCCTTTCTTCAATTTCCGATGACAATTGTGCGCCAATGTTCGCGGTTTGCGCCTGGAAAGAATGATTGCGATGCTGGTTGGCAAAATATTGATTGCGGACGATGACGCCGTAATTCGCTTAGACCTGAAAATCATGTTGGAAAACATGGGACACTGCGTCATTGGCGAGGCTGACAACGGCGAGACGCTCTGTTATCTGGCGCGAAGTCTGAAGCCTGATCTCACGATTCTCGATATCGAGATGCCGAGGATGGACGGGCTGGACGCAGCGGAGATCATCAGCAAAGAACGACTTGGAGCCGTCATATTGCTGACCGCTTTTTCGGACACTCCTAAAATTGAGAAAGCCAGCCGCGCCGGCGTGATCGCTTATCTTATCAAGCCGTTTCGAGAAAATGAACTCCAGCCTGCCATCGAGATAGCTCTCACACGGTATCGAGAGATGCTCGCCCTTGAAGGCGCATTAGACAACGCGCAAGGACAGATGGAGACGAACAGGCTCGTAGGACGCGCCAAACGCGTCCTGATCGACAGGCAAAAAATTACGGACCAGGAAGCTTTCAGACGCTTGAACGCGCAAGCCCTTGCGACAAATCACAGCCTGAGAGAGATCGCTGAAGCTGTTTTGCTCTCGGAAGATATGTCCATGCCGGCGGAGCCGCCGAGACGAAAGTAGTTTTTGAGCGACCCATTTGACACCTCAATATCAACGAATGGCGATGAAGCCCATTCAAATAACCCCGAAGCCTTGAAATCCGGCGCAACGCAGAAGTTGCCGCTACAAACTATTTGCGAGAGCCTCCGTGTCGAAGTCGATATGCGAATGCTCTGCAAAGATCACCTTTTTACACCCAACACAATTTTTTCGGCAGAATGCCGAGATTCCGTATTCGGAGGATTTTCTTCCGAAGGTCGTATCGCAACCGCCTGACTCTCAACTTTGAGCTGATGAGTGCGACGACATCATGCGAGACTTGCACCGTGCAGGTCGAACACATCGTTTGCAATTTGAAATGAATGAAGGAGGAATGGTAAGTGAATATCACTACCCCCCGCGCTCGACGATCCGTCACACAGATCACGAATGAAGTTGAATCCGTCAAGCTGGAAACATCAGAAACAGCTCGTCAGACCGCTTCCCTCGGATTTGGAAACCGATCAAGTTTGCGCTCTCTGTTGTCCCTCTTCTCCTGCCTTGCGCTTGGAATGACTTTTACAGTCGTTGCTACGGCGCAGGACGCTGAGAAAAAAATGGAAACAAAAGCGGAAGACAAGAAGGCGGAGCCTGCCGCTCCGGCTGGTCCCGTTCCCGGAACAGTCACCTATTCCGGCCTGCTCGACGGCTATTATCAAATCAACTTCCAACGCAAGAATCCGAACCCGACTCGCGCTTTCGATTATCACAACAACTTCGGCTTAAGTCTGGCTGAATTGAACGTGACTCGAACTGCCGGAAAAGGTTTGCCTTTCGGCTTCACAGGGACATTTACGCTTGGAGATACGCCGCCGGTAGTACAGGCGACTGAACCCGGCAATCGTGACGGCTTCAAGAACATTCAACAACTCTATCTGACCTACACACCGCATTTGCTGGGGCGAGACATCGCCATCGACTTCGGAAAGTTCGTCACTCCTTTCGGTAACGAAGTCATAGAGTCCACATCCAACGACAACTATTCGCGCGGATTGGTATTTGAATACGCCATTCCCTTCTACCACGCCGGTTTCAGATTCGCGACTCCGATTTCAAAGAAAATCAACTTCACAGGCGGCATCGTAAACGGCTGGAACAACGTGCGAGAAGATAATGACGCAAAGAGTTTCTTTGTTTCGTTCGCTTGGAATCCGGATGCGCACTTCACAGGCATCCTCAACTACATGGGGGGAGCGGAAGGCGTCGGGGCATATGGCGGCGCAGCAACACTGGATAAAACCTATATCTCCACCAATTTGCTGGAGTTCGTTCCCGTCTTCAATTTGAGCAGCAAATTGAAACTCGCTGGAGACATCGTTCTTGGAAGCGGAGCAGGCACTACGCCGATCACAACCGGAATGACGACTGCAAACGGCAGAATCTCCGGAAACTGGCTGGGACTAGCAGCGTACGCCAAGTATCAGTGGACTCCGCAAATGGCGACCGCTCTTCGAGTTGAGCAGTTTGAAGACATGCCCGGAGCAGGCAACTTCGGTCTACGCACTGGAAACACCGGCTATACGAAACTTCGCAGCTTAACTGTGACGGCCGAATATGCCGCGTTTCACAACAAACTCATCACTCGTCTGGAATACCGCCATGACAAAACAAGCCAGAACTTCTTCGGCACAGGCAAATCCGATCAAGACACGCTCAGCTTGAGCGAAGCCTATAAGTTCTAGCCCTTTCAGAGGCAAGGAAGAGACGTTGGGCCAAAAGTCCGCAACTGGAATTGAGACCCCCCCTTCGCGGGTTGAGAGATAGTTGCGCCAACTGCGGAGTCCGCGGAGGCGGACTTCTCAATTGCAGTTGCGGACTTTAGTCCATCCGTTTCAGCGATTTTCTTCATTCCGGGGGCCGACTTTAGTCCGTTAACTAGACTAGCGAAAGCGAATGAAATCCCCTTTCCACCCCCATCCCGAATTTTGCAACGCCGAAGTTGTACAGAGGCTCCCGCCTCAGCTTTATCTCAGTTCGCCGTCACTTCCAATGTCGGAAGCGAGTCGGTATTTCCAGCGGCAATGACTGCCGTCAACATTCACCGTCTTGTTTGACCCTACTCTCTACGGGTCCAACGTCAGGAAGGGATAACTCCATTGAATTCAGAGAGCAGCGTCCGTATCAATAAAGTCTCCAGAATGTGCGACAGAGTGAAAGACCCGGAGTGGAGGAAGTATGCCGGGATTCTCTTCGTCGGCAAATTTGGAGCCATCGCCATATTAATGATGGCGTTCTTCCTCTTTCAAGCTTTCACCGGGACTGCCGCTCGCGCCGACGATCCCGTGCTTACAGGGAACGCAATTGTGAACCCTCTGAACACCCTCTGGGTGCTCCTTGCGGCGTTCCTCGTCTTCTGCATGCAAGTCGGCTTCACGATGCTCGAAGCAGGGTTCTGCCGATCTCGTGAAACAGTAAACGTATTAGTCGAGTGCATATTCGACACCTGCCTATGCGGAATTCTTTTCTGGGCATGGGGCTTCGCATTCATGTTCGGACATGGGAACGGATTCATCGGGACAGGAGATGGCAACGGTCACAACTGGTTTTTCCTGCACAACGCCCCTGAAACTTATGAAACCACAGGCGTTTCTTTCATGGCGTTCTGGCTGTTCCAGTTTGCGTTTGCGGATTGCGCCTCCACCATCTGCTCAGGAGCGATGATCGGTCGAACGGCTTTCGTCGGAGACATCATCTACTCAGTTTGCGTATCCGGTTTCATCTATCCCATCGTGGGACACTGGGCGTGGGGGCCGGACGGTTTCCTCGCATTGATGGGGAGTGCGGCTGCGGCGGGAGCTCCCGCAACGTTCCTACCGACATTGGGGAACTCTTTCCACGACTTCGCAGGTTCTACGGTCGTCCATGTAATAGGAGGTTCCATCGCTCTTGCCGGAGCCATCGTGCTTGGACCGCGTCTCGGAAGAAAATTCAAACGCGACGGCGGGGGCCCCATGCTTCCGCATGACCTCGTGATCGCAGCTTGCGGCGGTTTGCTTCTCTGGTTCGGGTGGTACGGATTCAACCCCGGCTCTTCCCTATCCGCGATGGACTTCACTGGAATTGGCAGAATCGCAACCAATACTACGCTCGCAGCTTGCGCTGGAGGTCTTTCGGCAGTTCTGATCGCGCTTCCTGCGACAAAAAAGTGGGATCTTGGATTTTTGACCAACGGCTTCCTCGCCGGACTCGTCGCAATCACCTGCCCCTGCTATTGGGTGGATCCGACAGGCTCGGTTCTCATTGGGCTCGTCGCCGGATTAGTCGTCTACGGCGGAGTTGAGCTGTTGGAATACTTGCGTATCGACGACCCGATCGGCGCAGTGCCCGTTCACATGATGAATGGAATCTGGGGTACTATCTCGCTAGCTCTCTTCGCTTGCGGCAAGTACCTTGCGCCTACCTCAACCGGAGCTACTGCCATTGACAAGGATCATGCCGCTCTCAAAGGGCTTTTCTACGGCGGCGGCTTCGACCTTCTGAAATCGCAGCTCATCGGAAACATAATCATCACGGCATCCGTTTTCTCGCTCGCAATGGGGATGTTCTACGTGATTCATAAATTCGGGCTGTTGCGAGTCTCGAAAGCCGGCGAACTGGAAGGCCTGGACGTTCATGAGCATGGACTGCCGCCTTATCCTGAGTTCGTACTGCACGAAACTCCCTCAGCTCATGGGATGACAGAGGACAACTAGGCGATGTCTTCCGCTCTTCAACTTCTTTTCCAATTCTCTCGCCATGATATACAATAAGGGAGTTGGAGAGAAGTTTGAAGAGCGGATGATTGTTTTTGGCTCGAAAGGAAGATTGAATTATGATTAAGGTAGAAGCGCTGATACGCCCGCAGAAGCTGGAAGACGTGAAAGCCGCTCTTAGCGATCTGGGCGTCAAGGGCATGACAGTTACGGAGGTGCGCGGCTCTGGCAAGCAGAAAGGTTTCACCCAACACTACCGGGGAGCCGAATACACGGTTAATCTGCTTCAGAAAACCAAGATCGAGATCGTCGTGCCGGATGAAGAAGCGCACAAAATCGCAAGCGCCATCGCGGAAGCGGCGCGAACCGGCGAAATTGGTGACGGCAAAATCTTCTTAGTTCCGGTTTCGGAAGTAATCCGAATTCGCACAGGCGAAGAGGGCGATATCGCTCTCAACTAGCGTATTGCAATTCCGTGAAACGTTAAGGCGCCCCATTCCTACGAAAAGGAAGGGGGCGTCGTAACGTTTGACTCAAGAGTTGCAGATTGTGCGGATGCGGTGGAAGAAAAGTTTCACAAAGGTTCAAAATCGAGTCTAGCCATGAGAGCTGCGCCAAACGAAGCGTCGTGTTTGGGACTTCCAATCTGGAATCTGCCGCCCGGCAAACCTTCCGGAGCCACGACAACGTTGTCTAATCCGCGCCACTGAGGATCGACGAATTCGGTTTGGAAAAAGGAGCCGAGGTTCCATAGCCCCCCAAGCGGATAGACGGGGACCTCTCGCGGCAAGAGAAGAGTGTGGCGAACCTGGCGCACGGCATGTCGCAGATGTCTCGCCATCTCAGCAAGGTGCCCTTTGGCGATTTCGTCTCCGGCCTCAGCAAGCTCTCCGACGATTGGCGCCAGGGTTGCAACTCTTGCCGGACTGAAATTGCCGTAGAGCCACTGTAAGATGTCGCCCTGAGTTTTCGCCTCCAGGTGAGTCAACACGGCTTGAGACAGGGGGTCGATTCGGCTCGCTTTCATCATTTCAAGAGTATGGCGCAAAACCCGAATTCCCAGATTGAATCCGCTGCCTCTATCGCCAAGCAGAAATCCCAGTCCATCTTCTTTGCAGGTTGCGCCCGCCTCGTTTCTACCGAAAGATACCGCTCCCGTTCCTGCAATGACGATGATCCCCGGCTCTCCCTCGGTGGCTCCCCAATAAGCTGTGACGTAATCCGGTTCCACGAGATGTCGCTCCGACGGGAAAGTCGCCTTCAAAAAACCTTCAAAAGCTTCGCGCCTGTCTGCAGCGGAGTATCCCGCCATTCCCGCACAGATTCCTGTGAAGCGGACGTCGGGCGGAAGTCCGGATTCTTGAATCGCATCCTTGACGGAATCGCGCACGGAGCGGCGCAGAGTCAAGTCGTTCGTATTCGCCAGGTTGCCGGATCCTCCGACACCTGCGCCTAACGCCTTCCCCTGCTCGTCCAATATTAAGGTAGCGGTTTTGGTGCCGCCTCCGTCAATCCCTAAAAAATAGCGCATAGCCTATCATTCTTTGAGAAAGGCTTCATATCCTCCTAGAGGCGCGTTCTCCTCTTGAAAAAAACTCCTTTTTGGGCTATGATTAAGTCTGCGTTTTATAGAGACTCGGTTGCATAATCCTCCGCCTGAACGCGCTCGCAGTGAAAAATAGTCCTCAGCAAGCAAATATGAAATCGGTTGTTGGAGCGCAGGAAAGGTCAATAGGCATACAGTCGGAATGAAAATACTTCAGATCGTGTCCAGTTCAAGAATTTCAGGGGCGGAAAAGCATGTCATGGTGCTCTCCAATCGTCTCTTGCGCCGCGGACACCAGGTTTTGACAGTCTGCCCGCCGGGAGGTTGGCTCCCGGAACAACTCTCCTCCGCCTCCGTTCCAACCTGGGAACTAGGTCTGAGAGGGGCGGAAGGCATTCGTTCCTTACGCGCAATGCTGGATTATATCCGAAAAGAGAAGGTGGACATTATCCATTCGCATCTCACTTCCGCGACTTACTTCGGATGCATTTTGGGCGGAATGACCAAAACTCCCCTCGTCTCGTCCCTGCATACCCGCACAAGCGACATCGTCTATCGCAGGCTTATGCCAAAGCGCGGAAACCGAATTATTACCGTCTCAAACTACCTTCGAGAGATGCTCATCAAGCAGGGAATTCCGGGGTGGCTATTAAAAACTATCTACAACGGAACGGAGTTTTTTCCCGAAGAAACGGGGATCGAGGGATTCGACAACCTTCCCGCGCCTTTTCAATCTGAACCTTTACCATCAATTAATAAATCCGCTCTACCGGTTCGGGCGGAGCTGAACTTGCCCCCGGAAGCCGAGATGATCGGGCTTTTCGGACATGTCGATGAGCAGAAAGGGCATCCGCTTCTCATTCAAGCGGCGCGTTCAATCGTTGAACGAAGACCAAACGCCTACTTCGTTTTCATTGGCCACGCTGAGGCGAGAATCCAAAAAAACCTCTGGGAAATGGCTGCTGCGGACGGCGTGGCGCAAAGATTGAGGTACGCAGGAGTGAGAAACGACGTTCCGAGGATGATGGACGCGATGGATATAGTGACTGTTCCTTCCCAGATCGAGTCTTTTGGAATGGTCATCATCGAGGCGATGGCGAGAAGCAAACCCGTGGTTGCAGCTCGAGTTGGCGGCATTCCGGAGCTTGTGAAGCATGAAGAGACTGGGTTGTTGGTTGAAAGACAACCTTCCCAACTCGCTGACGCCCTCGTCTCCTTGTTGCAAGACCCGCAAAAGCGCGAATCGATGGGGAGGAAGGGGAGGGAGCGAGCGCGAACCTGTTTCTCCGCCGACCTGATGGCCAACAATATCGAAAGCCTCTATTATGAAATGGCGCAGCGAAAGGATGAGGTCTGATCGAACGCCCAAATGCAAAGGAACACCGGAACTATCCCGATTTTGATGTATCACTCGGTCGGACGAGCCGTTCTAAACAAAGCGGACACGTTTCTTAACGTCTCTTCAGATTCGTTTCGAAGACAGATGCGCGCACTGGATCGGCTTGGGTTTCGCGCTCGCCGATTGGAGGAGGCAGTGGAAGCTCTCAGATGCGGTTATTCGCTTCCCCGGCGCACTTGCGTGATCACTTTCGACGATTCCTACCGATGCGTGCTGGAGAACGCGGCTCCCGTTTTGGCGGAAAGAGGGTTTCCCGGAACCCTCTTCGCAGTCTCTTCCTGGTGCGAGCGCCCTGATCGAACGGACCTGCACGCAAAAGGAATCGGACTGCCTGCGATGAGTTGGGAGGAGCTTCTCAGCATGAAAGAAAAGGGTTGGGAGGTTGGAGGACACACGAGAACGCACTGCCGCTTGGACGCTCTGGAAGATGATGACGCTTATCAGGAGATCCTGCAGGGCAAGGAGGAGTGCGAGGCGCGATTGGGAGTTGCTTTGAAGACTTTCTGCTACCCCTTCGGCTCGCTGAACGGGAAAACGACGGGACTTCTGCAGAAGGCCGGATTTCGAGGCGCCTGCACCACTCGCAGCGGCCTGGCAAAACCTCATTCCGACCCGTTTCTTCTCCCCAGAGTCAAAATCGGCTATCGGGACGGAGTATACGGACTCCTCTACCGAATGCTCGTTCGCCCAAGCCTCCCCAATTTGCGCCCTGATCGTAATTAGATTCTTTGCGAAGCGACGCTTCGCTAGCTTGGATTTCGAAATTCTAGAAATCCAGTTCGGGGTGATCGTTCTTTTCAGTGACAGTCTTTGCTGACTTGAGAACTTCCAAACTCATAGGCATATCGAGACGCGCGCCATTTTCTAATATCTCGGCGATTGTCACGATCAGGACTCGCGGGAAGTTGCGTTGCATAAGCGGATGCGCGTAGGAACCAGTTGCGCTAGCTTCGTCTCGCATTGGTTTTGTCGAAGCTTCGAGCGTCAAGAAGATGGCAAGCTCTGCGCCTTCTCGTATTCGGTCGTTGTTCATTTTGCTTATGTCGCCGCGTCCTACTCCTCCGCTCTTGACCTGAAAGACAATCTTCGCGTTGTCTTGAGCGCCGGTGAGGAAATAAGCGATACCGTCAATCCCCCCATCCGCTCCCTTCTTGTCGTTGATAATCGCTCGGTTGTTAGAGTAGGTGAGAATGGCCCACTTTTCAAACTCTTTCCGAACCCGGTCGTCTTTCTTGAGCGAAAGCGCTCGCGCGGCCTCCATGTCCTTTGGCACTCCGTTGAGTCGGATCGTATCCATGACTCCCTTGCCGTATTGCGCTTCAAGTCTTCTGAGAATGAGCGAGATGCTCTGGTAAGTGATGTCGATCCCTATCCAATTTCGCTTGAGACGTTCTGCTACTGCGACAGTGGTTCCGCATCCGCAGTAGACATCGAGGACAGTGTCTCCTTCGTTGGATGAAGCGGCTATGATGCGTTCCAGAAGAGCCTCCGGCTTCTGGGTGGGATATCCAAGTCGTTCTGATGAGGTGTTCCCAATTCGTTCAATATCGTTCCATACGGAACCAACTGGCTTGCCGAGCTTTTCGTCAAGAAAAACTTTTCTCCCATCAAGTCGTGGAGTCCCATCTTGTTTTGTCAAAATAAGTCCCCGATCCCACAACGCTTCAAGTTGTTCCTCTGAAAACCCCCATCCCCTGTGCGGTGGCGGGGTTGTGCCTCTCCATGTGAAATTTTTGTGCGCGTTACCTGTCATGGTTAAATCTTGTCCTGTGACCATTCGTCCTGTAGCCAAGTCCATAGTGTATCGTTTCAATTGTTGTGGCGAATAATCTGTATAGAGCGTGTTCCAAATATACTTTTCTGACTTTGAATAGAAGAAAATAGTATCTTGTACTCGTGCGAAATACTTTGATGCAACGTTGTGAGCGTTTGTCCTTGACCACGCAATTTCATTTTTATAATCGCCTCCATTGGCGACAAAGATGGTGTCTAAAACAATCTTTAAGTAGTGTGAGGCGGTAGGGTCGCAGTGAAGGTAGAAGCTGCCTGTCGGCTTGAGGATGCGGCGGATCTCGGTGATTCGGAGTGTCATGCTTATGAGATAAGCAAACAGACTCCCCTTCTTCAAGACCGGGTGAAGTCCTTTGATGAGGTCTACTGTCTGAGAGGCGAAAAGTCCTTTATCGTTGGCGAGTATCTCCTGAAACCCTGCGTCCGCCTGTTCATCCCATACCCAAGTATCGACAAAGGCTTGCGCTTGCGCTCTGTCTTCGCCACCAATATTGTTATAAATCTGGTTGTAATTGCGTTTGGAGTTGAAGGGAGGGTCGATGTAGCAGAGGTCAATCGTTTCGTCTTTGAGGTACTTCCGCATGACTTCCAGATTGTCGCCGTAGTAGAGTGTGTTCATGTGACAATATTCACCTTGCGCATGAATATTACCTCCTATGGAATCTTCAGCTCAAATAGCACTATGGAAAAGTCAACCAAACCCCAATCCGAAAAAGAGTCTACTCCTACTCCAGACCCTCTCAAATCCAAGGAGTTCCAGAAGTTTGAATCCCTCTTCAAACAAGTCCTCTCCGTCTCGAAAGAGGAACTAAACCGCATCAAAGAGTAGAGAGGTCAACTGACCTCCCTACTGCAGTGCTTAGTCAGGTTTATAAATGCCAAACTTATCGCTCGACTTAGTTCTAAAACCGCCTCCTCCGGGAGTCCTGATCGTCAAGATCGCTCCTGCCGGGCATTCTCCGCTCCATTTGCCGGGAATCGCAGCAGTTTCACCTGCAAGTGTGAGACTGTTGTCTCCTCGAAACCCGTCTTCTCCGCCTGAAATTCCAGGGGGCGCATGGATTCTTCGCTCCGTCAAAAGCGTGACATGAGCTTCTGCGAGCAGTTCGATCTTTCTAATCAACCCGTCTCCGCCGCAGTGCGCTCCTTGTCCCCCGGTTCCTTCCGCAATTGAATATTCTAAAACACGCATCGGGTAGTGAGACTCGAAAGACTCGATTGGAGTGTTGCGCGTGTTCGTCATATGCGTGTGAATTGCAGTGGCTCCCGAAGAATCGCTTGAAGCCCCTGCGCCGCCGCCCATTGTCTCGTAATAGGCGAAAGGTCGATTGCGAATTGGGTCGAACCCTCCGATCGTCAAGTTGTTCATCGTACCCTGAGACAT
>JAYVOT010000017.1:0-2905 GCA_043757795.1 Chthonomonadaceae bacterium
CCGGCGCAAGGGAGAGAAGGAGAGGCTCAACCGTGTCATAAGTCTCTTTGTCGCCGCCGACCATCAGGCAGTAGCCTTCCGACAATCCCCAGATACCGCCGGAAGTTCCGGCGTCCATGAATTGAATTCCGCGCTCTTTCAGCAAAGCGTGACGGCGTACGGAATCCGAGAAACGAGAGTTGCCCCCGTCGATGATGATGTCGCCCGGTTTCAAATTATCGGCGATCTGAAGAATGACTTTTTCCGTCACGTCCCCGGATTTGACCATACTCCATACGATTTTAGGAGTTTGCGTGAACTTTCCGACAAGCTCTTCGATCGTGCTTGCAGTCTCGACTCCCACGCTCTGTACTCGCGCTTGCGCTTCCAACGAGGGATCGACGCCGATCACCCGATGACCATGCTTGACAAGGCGCTCCGCCATGTTGCCGCCCATTTTACCTAGACCGATCAGACCGATTTCCATGATGTGAATGTTCCTTCCGACTTGGGAATATTTACTTTACCTAAATTGAAATTCAAAGATTGAGGTTCTACGTCTCTAGTGATATGCCCTTCATAATTTTTTGCATTATGACATCATGGGGCGCTCTATTCGATGTTCAGAGACCATTTAACCCCGTTCATAAATAGCGCTTGCCACTTTGGATCGGCGATGACCGAAGGGTTGTGTCCCAGAGAAAGGTAGAATACCTTGCCCTTTCCCTGCTCTCTAGTCCAACAGATAGGAACGGGTCCATTATCATCGTAGGATCGAGTTTGAGCCAAAAGATGAACTCTTTCAGGATGAAAATTGTTGAAGAGATAGAGTTCGTCGTGAACAGTAAAGCTTTCAATCCCATTCACAATAGGGTGCTCGGCATCCATGATTTCTACTTTGATATCGAGTTGCGCGGGATGATGGCGAAAACGTCCTCCCAGCAAAGAGACGAAGTCAGGATTGTCCGTAAAAGTATCGGAAGCATTGTGAATTCCAATGAGGGACTTTCCGCCCTCCACGAATTTTTTGATGGCTTCTACGTCTGCTCCGTATTGGTTGTTTCCGGTCGTGTAGAGCAGGAGCAGATCGAAATTCTCCAAATTCTCCCCGTTCAAGGCGGAGTAATCGCCTTCCCAGGCGTCCCCGCCGTCCGGGTGAACAATGCCGGTGACACTCGGAACGATTCCCATTCGATTGAAGATCTCTTCAAAAAGCGGCTTGACAGGTTCTAGTCGGTGGTAGGGCGCAGGACAACCGCCCACAATGAGAGCTTTGAGCGACATGAAAGAACTCCAAATTCTTGAGGGGTTAGGAACCCCGCCTCAAACTATCCCAGAATCTCATCCGATTTGAACCAGAGGGCGATCTCTTCCGCAGAGGCTTCCGTCGAATCGGAGCCATGAACCAGATTGTTGATCATGGAGCAAGTGTAATCGCCTCTAATCGTTCCGGGAGCGGCATCGACAGGCTTTGTCGCGCCGATCATCGTTCGAGTCAATTTAATGGCGTTTTCGCCTTCCCAGATCATCGCGACAACTGGTCCCGAGGTAATGAACTCCACAAGTTCGCCGAAGAAAGGGCGCTCTTTGTGCACGGCGTAGTGCGTTTCAGCGGTCGTGCGCGTCGGCGTCAGCATTTTCAAACCGACCAGTTTCAAACCGCGAGTTTCAAATCGTCGGATGATTTCCCCTGCAAGTCGTCTTTCGACTCCGTCAGGCTTTACCATGATGTAAGTTCGTTCCATATTCTCTCTTTCAGTTTTCGTATGTCTTCAAGTTTTCGATTGTCTTGCGAGAGTTGAAATTTCAGGCGATACCCAGACTCGCCGCTCGCAGTCGCTAATTTACTTCAATCACTTGACCGATCTCTTTCAGGCTGTCGCGAAGCTGATCGGCGTCGCCGACCACGACGATGGCGAGGTTGTCTGTCTCCAGAAGGCTCTGCGCGGCTCTTTGAGCGTGGACAGGCTTCACCGCGAGTATCCTATCCCGATAGGATTCGACCCAGTCTTCAGGCAGTCCGTACTGTTCCATATTAAAGAGGTAGGTTGTCGTAGTCGCCTGAGTGGTGAGTCCGATCGCAAAGTTTCCTACAAGGTTGTTTTTATACGACTCCAGTTCCGTTTCATCCACTCGAACATCGCTCATCATCCGCATCTGCGCCAGCATCTCCTTCAGCGCAGGAGCAGTGACGGCGGTGCGGGTTTGTGCGGAGGAGGTGAACGTTCCTGTCAGAGAATTGTAAGCAAGGCGACTGCTTACGGAGTACGCATACCCTTTCTTCTCTCGAACCGAATTGAAAAGGCGAGAACTTGTGCTGCCTCCCAAAACGTGATTCGCGACCGTAAGGGCGTAGACGCCGGGATCATTGCGGCGCAGAGTCGTCTTTCCGATGAGGATATTGGATTGAACGGAGCCGGGACGATTGTAGAGGTAGATTTTCCTTCCCTTCATCGGAAGGGGTTTTAATTCGGTGAAATGTTGCGCTTGAGCGCCAGCTTTCCAACCGCCGAACTGCGTCTCGATAAGAGGCAAGATCGCACTTGCTCGGACGTCTCCTACCACCAGAAGAAAAGCGCCTTCGGGCGAGTATCGCGACTGATAAAAAGCCTTCATTTTCTCGGACGTAAGCGCTTGAATTGCCGCCGGGGAGGACGAGGCGCGTCCGTAGGGGGAACTCTCTCCGTAAATCGCTTTGAGGAGTTGCTCATTGGCAAGGAAGTCCGGGCTTTGTCTTTGCGCGATAAACCCTTGAAGCGACATTTGCTGATAGACTTTCAACTCTTCAGCGGGAAATTTGGGGTGGAGCAGCGCTTCCGCAAGAATTCCTGTCAAGCCTTTTGCGTTCGCTCCCAACCCCGAAGCCGAAATCAAAGCGTAATCAGGCGTCGCAGAGGCGGCCACCGATCCCCCTAATCGTTCTGCA
>JAYVOT010000018.1:0-10757 GCA_043757795.1 Chthonomonadaceae bacterium
AGATTGCCGAAAGGCGACAGCTTCCTCAAGCGACTCCCGAAAATCCTGCTAAAGGGAGTTAGCATTTTTTGCCGGAATATTATTTCGCAAAATAAGTGCAGGTAATTTAGGCGATTATTCGTAGATTCCTGCTCTTGCATCGACAAAATCAAAGCGGGTGAACAAAGAATTCATGAGCGAAAGAGTTTGGGGGAGATAATCGACGATTTTTCTAGGTATTCCGAAATTGTTGCGATCTTGCAAAAGTTCGTATCGCCGAAAGCGCCGTGCGAGAAACACTCACGCCGAAAGCGTTTATGCAAAAAGTTTGCTTGGCAAGACAGACTATTAACGGAGTTTCTCTTTTAAAACTCTTCCGAAGACACTCCCGCCGAAGGCGCTGTAAAGAAGGGCTTGTCCGTCAATAATATCTGCAAAGATACGGCGCTTTTCGTCAGGTTGAGGCGTAGCCGCTCTAGAAAATCGGTCTTAGAATAGCGAAGAGGTCGGGAGGACCACTCCCCGCGGCTTCATACTGCAGGGAGTTTTGATTTTTTTAGTTGGATTAGGCGGCGGGGGCGACGACTGTCGCGGAGACTGCGGCGCGATTCAAGGAGACTGAAGCGAGAACAGTACCCCCCGAATTGACAATCTTATACTTTGGATCGACGATAAGATCCGAGACGTGAAACACGTCTCCTACGCCCAACTTACTGACATCGACAGTAATATGACTCGGGCGATTCCCCTGAGCGCATTCAATATCGAGTTCATCAAGAGCGTGCTGCAACATTGCATCGCCTTGCGCAACTCGCTCAGGAACGCCTGAAAATACGAGAGGGACTTTTGTTTTTAGTGTGTCGTCAGTGCGAATCTGTTGGAAAACCACTTGCTGAAGTTTCTGACTGAGAGCGTTTCTCGTGACGCTTTGCACCATCGCGCGCTGAGCGCCTTTCGCAGGATCCACAATAAGATCGATCATTGCAGAGTATCCGTGCTTCTTAATGAAATCATCAAGAGGCTCGCTACGGAGTTGGTAGTGGAGGGTTTCCATTCCCTGGTGTTGGAGAGAAACAGGAATGAATCCAGTCGAGCGAAGTCTCTTGACCTCGCCTTTAGTCTTTGCCGAAATCGGCAGGAGGGTAAATTGTTGAAGCATAAACTCTCTTTTCTCTTCTGTTTGCGTAGCCTATGGCTCATTTGCGCTTAGGAGACTTACAATAACATTATGACTTAAATAGGATGTTTCCCGCTATTTGGTTCGATTTTGACCTCAAATTCGAGGTGGAGGCTAATATCGAGATTTGCTTAGGACCGACGAGATATACCGCATTGTTATCAACCGTAACGACGAATAGTGCTTTGCAATAAACGCAATAGATACGCCGTAGAAATGCTGCAATTTCCTCTTTTTATGCTGATTATTCCGCGTATTCTGCGATTGATCTCTATCGGATTCATCCTTATTTCATTTAGTTGCGCTAGCCCTGCGAGGGATCGTTGTACGAGTCGGTTTCAAGACGCATAAGGTACAATCAAGGTCAAAGACTTCTGTTGCACAGAAACGAGTCGCGAATAGGCGATAGAGAGAGCTGAGTGGGAACTCTTCCATCCCGAAATCGCATCGACATGTCCTGAATCTTTTCCCGATTCACGGTATGTTGCAATGAGTTCGGGCGTCAGTTGAAGAGGCGCTTCAACTGGCGAAGTTTCTGTCGGACCGCTTCGTGACAGATTTTCTATTTGCGCGACATGAGTTGGCAAGCAATCAAGAAACATATCAATCGCCTTTATGCAGACGGAGGAGAGAATGAGTTCTCAGGACAATGAGACGCTGGAAGAAGACAAAAAAACGCTTTCAAGGAGAAGTTATTTGAAGGAGGCGGGCATGGGAGTGACCGGACTTGCGATCGGGGCGGCGTTGCTATTGGAGGGCGCGGGAGAAGCGAAGGCGGAAGCAGTCGCTTTGATTGACGCAACCCCGGAAGTCGCGCCGATTGTTACGACGCACACGATCAAAACTGCAACAAAGACGCTCTCTTATACCGTGACGACCGGAATGATGGCTCTGAAATCTGAAACGGGCGAAAAAGAAGCGGACGTCTTTTATATGGCGTACACTCTCAATGATCAAAGTCAAAAAGAGAAACGCTCGCTCATGTTCTCATTCAATGGCGGTCCCGGGTCAGCCTCGGTCTGGTTGCACCTGGGAGCATTGGGTCCAAAGCGCGTGAAAATGCAGGACGACGGCAACCTCCCTCCCCCTCCGTACCAACTTGTCGAAAACCCTGAGACTTGGCTCGAACACACCGATCTCGTTTTCATTGATCCGGTCGGAACAGGCTTCAGTCGACCTGCAAAGCCGGAACTAGGCAAAAAATTCTGGGGCGTTCAGGGCGATATCGCCTCTATCGGGGAGTTTATTCGGCTCTATCTGACTCGGAATGAACGTTGGAGATCGCCCCTATTTCTTGTCGGCGAGAGCTATGGAACCACCCGTGCGGCAGGACTCTCCGGCTATCTTGTGGAAAAAGGGATCGCTCTCAACGGCATCGTCCTTATCTCTTCGGTGCTCAATTTCCAGACCCTGAATTTCGGAAAAGGCAACGACCTGCCCTACATTCTCTTCCTTCCCACTTACTGCGCGACTGCCTGGTATCACAAAAAACTCCCGAACGACCTGCAGACTGACCTAAAAAAGACGCTTGCAGAGGTGGAGAAGTGGGCGGAAACGGAATACACCGTAGCTCTCGCCAAAGGAGATTCGCTGAGCGCTAAAGAACGATCCGATATCGCCTCAAAACTCTCAAGATTCACGGGGCTAAGCAAAAGATACGTGGAAGATTGCAACCTGCGCATCGAAATTTTCCACTTTTGCAAAGAGTTGTTGCGGGATCAGAAGCGATCCGTCGGTCGTCTTGATAGCCGAATCAAAGGTTTTGACACCCTGGGCGTCACGGAAACCCCGGATTTCGACCCGAGCATGACCGCGATTCGACCTCCCTACACGGCGCTATTCAACGATTACGTTCGGACGGAACTTGGCTACAAAACCGATGCGGAGTATTACATTCTGGGCGGCGGAATTAAGGGTCCCTGGGATTGGGGGGAGAGGAACGGATACGCGGACACAAGCGAGAGTTTAAGAAGCGCCTTCGCCAAGAACCCTTATATGAAAGTGTTCGTCGGTTCCGGTTACTACGACCTCGCGACTCCCTACTTCGCCACTCGTTACACTCTTAATCACACCGATCTCGCCCCGGAGTTCCACGCTAACATCAAACTAGGTTTCTATGAGGCGGGACACATGATGTACATCCATAGAGAGTCTCTGGCGAAACTGCAGAAAGAGGTCGCGGAGTTTTTAGAATCGGCGGTGAAATAGCGGTGCCGGGGATGAAATTTATAGACGCCATTGCGAACTGACCGAGGGAATCTCTTCCAAGTCTGCAAAGGCGTCATTTATTCATGATGCGCACATAATGCGCAATTGATTCACGCTTTGCGAATCGGGTCGTTTCGGAGGGCGGCAAGCTCTTGCAGGAGAGTTTTCTCCCGCTCTACCAGGTCTTTCGGAACCGTGATTTTGACGCGTGCGAAGGCGTCGCCGATTTTTTTATCCTCTAGAGCAGGCATTCCCTGCCCTGTGACGCGCAGTTTCTGTCCGGTCTGAATGCCGGGAGGAACGACGAGCGGGCGTATTTGTCCGCTGAGAGTCTCGACCATGATCTCGCCGCCGAGGGCTGCCACCGTAAAGGGGATCGCGATATCGAAAGTTAAATTCTGACCGTCTCGCTCATATTTCGGATGCTTCAGGAGGCGGAAAATAACGATAAGGTTCGCCTTTTTGCCCCTCGCGTTTGCAGATCCCTGTCCTTCAAGCGTAATTTTGTACCCGTCCCAAACGCCCGCGGGAATTTTTACAGTCAAAGTGCGATTTGCGAGCATGCGTCCCTTGCCCCGACATCGAGGGCAGGATCCCTTGCTCAGGTCGATCTGTCCGCGAAGGGTGCGTGAATAGCCCGCCCCGCCGCATTCGGGACAGACGTCCTCCAATGAGAGCGTCAATCGTTTTTCAGCTCCGCGCATCGCCTCTTCGAGAGTGACGTCCACTCCGAAATCCATGTCTTCGGCGGCTCCCGACTTCGGCGCTCCAGACGACCTGCCGGGTTGCCCATTAGGATTCAAGAAGTTGTTCAGTACGTCCTCGAAATTGTCAAAAGGCATCGTATTCTTGCTTGTGGTCGTTCCAAAGCCGAACGGATCGACAGTGAATCCTCCCGGAGAGCCTGCGCCGCCGCCATAACCGCCGGCGTTCCCGCCGGAAAAAGGCATGTTTTCCCAATTTTCGCCAAACTGATCGTATCGTTTTCGCTTTTCCGGATCCGAGATGACGTCATACGCCTCTTGCACCTTTTTGAACTGATCCTCCGCTTTTTTATCGCCGGGGTTCAGGTCGGGGTGGTATTTGCGCGCGAGCTTCATTCTCGCCTTTTTGATCTCCTCTTCAGTCGCCGTCCGAGGGACCCCCAGAATAGCATAGTAATCAGTGACGGCCAAATTCATTCTCCCAAATAAATAAAATTATTGACGGAACTCAGGTTCCCCAAAGAGCGTTTTTGCAGGGGCGAACTGAAAGTTCGCCCCTGCCATGTCGCAATGTCGACTAAGAGTCGGCCTACTCTTTTTTGAACTCCGTGTCCACCACGTCATCGTCTTGCGGAGGCGTTTCCGCGTGAGTCTCGCCTGCTGCTTCGTTGGCGCTCGCTTGCTGATAGACGATCTCGGAGAGCTTATAGGACGCCTGCTCCAGTTCGTTTGTGAGATTTTTCAGTTCGTCTACGGAGGCGTCGTTGTTGTTCAGCGCGACGCGCAGGTTGCCGACATGGTTCTCTATAGAAGTTTTCAAGTCGTCGGGAGCTTTGTCGCCGAGGTCTTTGAGCTGTTTCTCCGTGTTGTACATCAACGATTCAGCTCTGTTTCGAGTCTCAGCTCGCTCTCGCTGTTGCTTGTCCTCTTCAGCATGAGCCGCCGCTTCCTTGACCATGCGCTCCACTTCGTCTTTATTGAGCGCTCCGCTTCCAGTGATCGTGATCTTCTGTTCGCGTCCGGTCGCTTTGTCTCTTGCGGAAACGCTGACGATTCCGTTCGCATCCAGGTCAAATGTGACTTCGATCTGCGGAATGCCTCTTGGCGCGGGAGGTATTCCGGCCAGTTGGAAGTCTCCCAGCAACTTGTTTGCCGCCGCAATTTCGCGTTCGCCCTGATAGACTTTGACATGAACGCTGGTCTGTCCGTCCTCCGCCGTACTGAAGACGTTGCTTGCGCGGGTCGGGATAGTAGTGTTGCGCTCGATCAGCTTCGTCATGACGCCGCCAAGAGTCTCGATTCCGAGGCTCAACGGAGTGACGTCAAGGAGCAGGATTTTGTTGCCGGTCTCTCCGGAGAGAACGCCCGCCTGTACCGCCGCGCCGATCGCCACGACTTCGTCCGGATTTACTCCCTTGTTCGGCTCTTTGCCGCCGCCTAGTTTCTTAACTAGTTCTTGCACCATCGGCATTCGGGTTGAGCCGCCGACAAGTACGATCTCGTCGATATCAGCCGCCTTCATGTTCGCGTCGGAAAGGGCTTTCTCAAAGGGAATACGGCATCTGTCTACAAGGTCGGCGGTCAATTCGTCGAATTTTGCGCGCGTCAAGTTGACATCGAGGTGAGCCGGACCTTCCGGGGTCATGGAGATGAAGGGAAGGTTGATATTGGTCTGAGTGACGTTGGAAAGCTCGATCTTCGCCTTTTCACTGGCTTCGCGAACACGTTGCAACGCCTGGCGATCCTTTTTCAGATCGATGCCGTTCTGCTTCTGGAATTCGCCTGAAACGTACTCTACGATCCTCTGATCCCAGTCGTCACCGCCTAGATGCGTGTCGCCGTGCGTCGCAAGAACTTCGACGACCGCTCCGCCGTCGGCAGTGCTTGCGATTTCAAGCAAGGAGACATCGAAGGTCCCGCCGCCGAGGTCGAAGACGAGGATTTTTTCATCTTTCTTCTTATCAAGTCCATAGGCAAGGGCTGCGGCGGTCGGCTCGTTGATGATTCTCAGGACGTTCAGCCCTGCGATCTCTCCTGCATTTTTGGTGGCGTTTCGCTCTGCATCGTTGAAGTAAGCGGGAACGGTAATGACGGCGTCCGTGACCGGCTGTCCCAAATAGGACTCAGCGTCCGCTTTCAATTTCTGCAAAATCATCGCCGAAATCTCTTCAGGCGTATAAGCTTTCCCGTCGATGCTGACTTTATCGTTGGTTCCCATCTTTCTTTTGATGGAGATAACGGTTCGCTCCGGGCTAATAATCGCCTGTCTCTTAGCGCTCGCCCCGACAAGCCTTTCGCCGTTCTTATTGAATCCTGCGACGGAGGGCGTCAGTCTGCTTCCCTCAGAGTTCGCGATAACTGTCGGCTCTCCGCCTTCAATGATGGAGACGACGGAGTTTGTCGTTCCTAAATCGATTCCAACTGCTTTTCCCATTCAGTAGTGTCCTCCGAAGTGTGATATTGATTTGTTTTCTTGAATTTTACTCAATGCCTATCAATGATATGATTATACCAGTTGAGTGTCCTATTGTCAAGTCTATGACGAATAGCGTGTTGAGAAAGTTCCTGACACGAATCGAAGACGCCGGAACGCCGCTGAGACCGGGCATTTATTACTGGTAATCCTGTTTTCAAGAGGGTCGAGACTGTCAGAAAAAAGAATAGCGATCGATGCGCTTATCAGGCATTGCCCTGGGTTGGGAGCTGAAAGCGCCCGGAGTAATGAAAATGAATGGGAGTCCGAGAGACGGCGAGAGTCCCGAAAACATTTGCCGTGCGGCGGATTGAGTTAATTATCCGGGCTGACGGTGTAGAGTTTTCCTGCTCCGAGCAAACTGATCCGCTTTGAGTCCTGAGTCCACAAAACGCCCGTGATTGCAACCCCGTTTTCTACCCCCACAAGATGCCGGTTCGCGCCGTCGCGGGAGAAAACCCAGAGTTCGCAGTGTTCGGATGCGGATTGGTAGTTCGGGATGAAACGTTCAAGGATCTTCGTGAATCCGGATTCAATGGGGGCGGTAAATAGACAAGCGACTTTGTTTCCATCCGGAGACAGTTCCGCTTCAAAAACGGTTTCGCAGCCTTCCGGACGTTTGATTTTGCGGGAACTGCGAGCGACGGGGCGCTTTGTCAGGTCATACTCCGTCCATCCGAAAACCCCTTTTTTATCCGGTTGGTCGATAGAGAGCACGCGTCCGTCCGGTGAGTACGCGAAGGGAAAGTTGAGCGTTTCATCTAATGGCGAGAGCGATTGATCTTTTCCCCGCTCTCGGTGTATCGTTGAAGCGATCACGTCGTTGTATCGCAATTCCAACCAATCGCGAGTTCCCGTAGCCCAGAAAGCGGCGTTTCCGCCTTGAACCGCGTTGGTCATTCTTTGCGTTTTTCCGTTGAGTTCCGACACTGACCACTGAGATGGACCAGGCATACGCAGGACGTTCCTCCACAAGAGTCTTCCGCCATCCGGGGAGAGCCTCCAATATCCCACGTCATTTGAGGAGCTGTAAGAGATCAGCTTGGAGAGTTGGGGGTGGAGCGTTTCTCCTCCTGTGAGGACATCCACGCTGACGGCTTCCACCCTGTTTTGAGCCTGTCGAAACGTCAAAACGGTATGATCGTTCTCCCAGAAGTAGCCGCCGTAGGATTGAACCCACGCCGTTCCGACAACCAGAGGAGTCGCCTTCGACAAAAGAGACGGCTTGTTGACGATAAAACGCAAACAGACGTAGCCGCCAAGGAGAGCCACAAGTCCCCATGTCGCGATAATAGTCCCTTTTTGCACGCGATTTTGCTTTTTCATGATTCCGCCTCCGCTATTCATCCGATTATAGCAGGGTTTTGGCAACTTGGAATAGATCAGCGACGTAGAGCGACCTCATCTTAATTTTTCAATCAACTCGTTCACGGGCGAATATGCGGTAAACTTCATTCAACAACTCTCAAAAATAGAAAGACGAGGTTCGGATTCGCTCCGAATCTTCGAGGACGACACATGGCTTTTTGCGAACTCAAATACTTCAGCCCGGCGATACAGAAGGCGACGGCGGCCAACATAATACTTCCGGAGACTGCGCTTGAAGGTCCTTTTCCTGTTCTTTACCTTTTGCACGGACTCTCGGACGACCATACGATCTGGCACAGAAGAACAAGCATCGAAAGGTATGTACAGGACTTGCCGCTCATCGTCGTGATGCCGGACACCGGGCGCGGATTCTACACGGATGCAAAAGAGGGCATGGCGTGGGAGACGGCGATCGTCAGGGATCTCGTGAACTACGTCGACAAAATGTTCCCGACGATTCCGACGAGAAGAGGAAGGTGCCTTGCCGGACTCTCCATGGGAGGATACGGGGCGGTGAAGCTGGCTCTCAAGCATCCTGATCTGTTCTCCGCAGCAGTCAGTCATTCGGGGGCGCTGGAGTTCGTGAGAAAGATGGACCCGACCTCGGACAACTATCAGGAGTGGGTGCGAATCTATGGAAAAAAAGGGGTCGGGAGTGCGGACGATTGCCACGCTCTCGCGACAAAATCGGATGCGAGGAACCGTCCGGCGCTAAGAATCGACTGCGGCGTTGACGATTTTCTTATCGAACAAAATCGAGAGTTTCACGCGCATCTGAACTCGCTCGGCTATGTTCATGAATACGAAGAGTTTCCCGGCGCGCATACCTGGCAATATTGGGATCTGCATATTCAAGAGGCGATCTCGTTTTTGAAGCCGCATATCGATCTTCCCCAACTCTCGCCGGCGGAAGCCGCCTTACCGGAATCGGAAACCAGAGCGGCGACTAAGCGGAAACAGGCGCTAGCAAAGCGTGCGACTTCAAAGAAAAAGAAGAAATAAAATTCCGTCGTGTTGCATTGAGGTTTGTCGAGCAATTTTGCACCACATTAATCGTGCAACAAATTTTATTAAAAAAGCGCCTATGAGGTCAGCTTTGATTCATAGTGAAAATTGGATGATAGTTGCTAGAATCGAATGGCAATTCGGACTTACGTTCCGCATTGAAGCATTGCACGGGAGTAGAGGAATTGAGCGATAGTTTGGCGGACTACGAACTGCTAATCAATTTCATGAATGGTAGAGAATATGCCGTACACTCCTGAAGACAAAGCGCGAGAGCAGATTGAACGACAATTAATCGCCGCAGGCTGGGTGATTCAAGACGTAAAAGACATGAACCTCGGCGCCGCTCGAGGCGTCGCCGTGCGGGAATTTCCGCTTTCGCCGGGGCATGGAGAAGCCGACTACCTTCTTTATGGCGACCGAAAAGCTCTGGGAGTCATTGAGGCGAAAAAAGAGGGCGACACCCTGACAGGCGTCGAGGTGCAGACTGAAAAGTACGGAGCCGGACTGCCGCAGTCGCTTCCTTCCTGGAATCGTCCTCTCTCGTTCCTTTTTCAGAGTACGGGAGTCGAGACCCGCTACACCAATTCGATGGACCCCGCACCTCGCAGCAGAGTCGTTTTCACCTTTTTTCAGCCTCAAACTTTGATCGCCTGGGCGCAGGGGCGTTCAACCATTGCCGGAGCCTCCACGCTCGCCTATGAGACAAAATCGGCGTATGGAGTTCCCTCTACTCTCCTGCACCGCCTTCGACAAATGCCGCCTATCGTGACGAACGGCATGCGGCAGGCGCAGATTGAAGCGATTAAAAATCTTGAGCTTTCGCTCACAGAAAATCGCCCTCGCGCCCTTGTACAGATGACGACGGGTAGCGGAAAAACCTACACCGCAGTCGCGCAAATCTACCGGCTAATCAAGTTCGGCGGAGTAAAAAGAGTTCTGTTCATTGTGGATCGGGGAAACCTGGCGCGACAGACCTTACGCGAATTCCAACAGTACTCGACGCCCGACGACGGACGCAAATTCACCGATCTCTACAACGTTCAACACCTGCAATCGAACAAAATCGACGATATCAGTCAGGTCTGCATCACGACGATTCAACGCCTCTACTCCATTCTCAAGGGCGAACCGGAGTTCGACCCTGAAAAGGAGGAGGCTTCCTCCGCCGGGGCGACGACGCTCAGAAACGATCCGCTTCACGTAGTCTATAATCCCGATATTCCGATAGAAACCTTCGATGTAGTGATTACGGACGAATGCCATCGCTCGATCTATCACCTCTGGAGGCAGACGCTTGAGTACTTCGACGCCTATCTGATCGGCTTGACTGCGACGCCAAGCAAACAGACTTTAGCCTTCTTCAATCAAAATCTAGTGATGGAGTACGGTCGGACGCAGGGCGTCGCAGACGGAGTCAATGTGGATTTCGATGTCTACCAGATAAAAACCAAAATCACGGAACAGGGCGCTACTATTGAGGCGAATCTGTTTGTGGACAAGCGAGACCGCAAGAGTAGGCGCGTAAGATGGGAAGCGCTTGAGGAAGACCTGACTTATGCTCCGAATCAGCTGGACAGAGCGGTGGTCTCTGAAGATCAGATACGCACCATCGTTCAAACCTTCCGGGATCGACTTTTCACGGAGATTTTTCCCGGTAGAACCGAAGTCCCAAAAACGCTGGTTTTCGCCAAAGACGACAGTCATGCGGACGACATCGTTCGAATCATGCGAGAAGAGTTCGGCAAAGGCAACGACTTTTGCGAGAAGATCACCTACAGAACGTCGAACGTGCGAATAGTGGATCCGGACACGAAAGCGGTTACTTACAAAAGCTCCGGCA
>JAYVOT010000019.1:0-2895 GCA_043757795.1 Chthonomonadaceae bacterium
CGAAGGCTCCCCCATAGGCAGCTTCGCAAGCCTGACTCCAATTCCCGGCGTCACACTGACAGGTATGGACGTCTTTAACAATCAACTGTACGTCAGCAATACGCCTAATTTCCCCGTTGCACCGGCGTTGGATGGATTCAATACCACGCCCGGCGGTGCAAAATATGTGGAACAGATAGGAGGGACGGCCACATTCACTTTCATTACGCCCATCCAGGCATTCGGCGTTTATCTTACCGGAGTTCAAGTAGGTTTCTTTCAGGATACGCTCACGTTTAACGACGGCACTACCAAAACGATAAACGTCCCGACTCAATTTCCTTCTGATCGCTTCAACGGCTCTCTCAGTTTCGTAGGCTTTACCGACCCCGGCAAATTTATCAGCCAGGTAACCATTACTGCAAGCAACAACCTTGGAGCGGACGCCATCGGCATTGACGATGTTCGCTTCGTCAACTCTCCTGCCAACTCTTCCGTCCCCGAACCGGGCGTCAATGCCCTCCTCCTTGGTTTGGGAATCACCGGCACAGGCTTCCTTGCCTGCCGACGCAGAAGAGCGCTCAAACTTGCCTAGATTACCTGAATTGGGAAAATCAGATCCCTCTAAATCTGATAGTTTCCTGATTTAATACCGCTTCTCGATAAAAATCAGGCAGAGCGTTTCAACTATAACCTTGACAACGACTATGGGAGAATTAATTTACAGAAAGCGCAAACGTTAAAGTGTCATTTTAATTCTCCCAATTGTCTTCCAATTTTTTCAGTAAATTGGAGATATCTTTTATGGCGCTAACGCGCTATAGGTTTAGTTGGAATCCATGAGTTTAAAGTCTTTAAAATATTAGCATTTTACAGTTTGCAGAAAAAAAACAGAAACAAATCGATAAGCATAAACCACAAGACTTCATGGTAAAAATCGAAACAAAAATGATTGAAGCAACGGTCAATGTTAATTCTCAATTTTGTAGATGGCGGACTGCGCAATAGCCTTCTTCAGGCGATCAATTCTTTAGCCTAAGTGCATGTCGGAATTTTATCGAAATATCAGAAGTCCCGAGCCCCGTTCTTTCTCTCTTGTTCTACATAGCAAATGACATTCCGCCTCCCTTTACTTCTTCCCCAACAGTCGGCGTACGGTCGTTATTAAAACGCCTGTTTCGCGTGATATTTGCATCCCTTCCTCTGGAATAGTGTACAATTGACGTATGGATTTCACAGGTTATCTTCAAGATTTGAGGCGAGCGAAGTTCTACGAAGATCAGATCGAGCACGTCGAGCGAATTCCGGCGCGAACGGCAGAGTACGGCGAGGTTCACCTAAGTCCTCTCATCGCACAACATCTCTTGGACTGTCTGAACGTGCAAAATGGGCATGAAGCACGGCTGTAGAGGAATGTGGGGTTGGCATAGGAGCGCGAAACGCTTCAGCGTCCTCAACTCCTTCACCGACTGCCCTGAGGCTTTGCTTGCAAGGATGAAGCAGTTGAGAACGGAGAATCGGATCGAGGACGTGGAGATGGCTGAAGCTTTTCGGCGAGTCTGGGAAGCAGTGACTTCAAGGTTTCGTCGCAGGGGGTAGTGGTTGCCCAGGCTTCAACTGGAATCCTTTTGGGGGAGTGTAATTGCCGAATGTCAACAAGGGTTTCCAGACAGCGCCTTTAAGTATTTCCCAACCCATTATTCTTCTCCCTTTTTCGTCATTATTTATGCCAACAATTCTAATGGATTCGCCCTGGTTAGGCATTCGTTTCCCAAGATTTGTCGCAATTAAAGCATAATTTGAACTATCAACTATTACTCCGTTTATTGCGAAAAGATCTGGGCATTTTGTGTATAGGTACGGTTTGACTGGAAGCTCTAGAACCCCTTTAAATGTAGGCTCCAGAAGTGAAATTCTTCGACTTGCTTCGAATGACAAACTTGATATTATGCCGAAAAGTTGCTTTAGCAGTGGTTTGCCATTCGATTTTTCGAGTAGAATGCGCAGTTTTTTCAACGTCTCATAAGGAAAAAGCGCATCATCACCGAAAAATCGATTCGGATAAGTAACTAATACGCAACCCTCTCTATACTTATAAATCATCCCGCCTCGTTCATCTGCAAGTGTGTGCTTCCAATCGAAGGAATCGTAAGGTTGATGCTCAATCCCTACCCCAGACGGCAGTTCGTGTAATGCGGATATTGACATTCGCTTTTTCTTCTTACAAAACGACATGACATAGTCTGTGAAATCATCAACATTTTCTTTTCTTGACTCGATATTTTTTTCACTGAAGTGGATCGAGTCTTTAGCGGAATACTTTGTCGCTTCAAAGTCTGTATCGCTAGCAACATCTCCATTTAGCATCCAGTTTTTTTGAATTTTGGCTACAGTTTGAGGCAATATGAGCAATCCCGTTAATGATGCATCATGTAAGCTGGCATTTTGATCAATCTGTTGCATCAAAACATAAACGGGAACTGTTGCGAATGACATTTCTCTTGTTAGAAAATAACTGACTGATTTTATACCCGTAGAATCAGAGGTTGCAATGCATTTGACCAGAGATTGCAACTGTTTTCTACTTAATTTGTCAACGTCAATCGTGATTTTTTCACCATTCAAAAGCTTGATTTTACTCGCCTCAGTGAGCAGCTCATCAGCGGTTGCAAACAAGTCCCAAGTTTCATCGATTCCTGCCGTATCTTGGAGGTAAGCGTCGGCAAGTTGTACATTCCCAAGTAGCGCGCCAATCAATTCACTCTTATTGTTTCTTCTTTCTGCAGGTGTTTGGTGGGCGAATCGGAATATCCTATTTGTGTGATCCATGAATTCATTTTGAGCCTCTAAGATCAAGTTCTCTTTTAACTTGAGGTACATAGGAGATGGATAAAGAGTGAATTGAATTCGACCATT
>JAYVOT010000020.1:0-10738 GCA_043757795.1 Chthonomonadaceae bacterium
AAAACTCGGTCGATTTCCAGATTTGAAAGAATTTCCCCCCAAAGTTGGGGGCGGCGTGGAGCGCCGGGGGCGCAATTTAAGTGAGACTCCCAATTGGCGAGGCTTCAAAATCCTTAAGTTAACGCATATGGGGGGTTGGGGTGAGGTCCTCAACCTGCGAAGACGGAATTTTCAATTCCTGACGCTGATTTCAACCGGATGTCAATCACCCCGCGCGGTCTCGAAACCTCTTATAGAATCGAGTAGTTCCGCTTCTTGTACCCTACAAAAGAACCCTTATCAGAATGCCTTCGAAAAGTATGCTAGAGCGACTTGCCTTCTTACTATTCCGTCTGCTCAAGGGCGGCGATGAGTATGTCTAATCCAGCCTTCAGGCTGTCGTCAGGAATGTTCAAGGCCGGGATGAGGCGAATGGCGGAGTTGTCGACGTCCTGTTTACCAATCTTCGCCCCGCATGTCAAGACCAGCATCCCGGCTTCCCGGCACGCAATTTTGACTCTCTCTGCGCGAGCGTAGTCCGGAGTCCCTTGACCGTCTTGAAGCTCAATTCCAATCATCAGACCGTTCCCTCGAACATCAGAAACGCCATGCTTCCCGATTATCGGTTCGAGTCTGCATTTGATCGATTCGCCAATTTTCGATGTTCGTTCCACAAGTCCTTCACGTTCAATCAGTTCCAACGCAGCGAGTCCAGCAGCGCAAGCGACCGGATTCCCGCCGAAAGTCGTGCCGTGCTCTCCCAGCGTCCATTTCTCCATGAGCGATCGAGCGGCGGCGAACCCTGCCAACGGCAGTCCGCCGCCGACTGCTTTGCCGAAAACGACCATATCTGGCGCGATCTTCAAATGCTCGAAGCCAAACCATTTCCCAGTCCTCCCGCAACCGGACTGAATCTCGTCAGCGATCAGCAATACGCCATATTTCCGGGTCAATTCGCGCATTCTGAGCGCCATATCAGGCGTCAAAGGGAAGTACCCGCCCTCGCCTTGCTGAGGCTCAAAAAAGAGAGCTGCAATCTCCGATCCTTGCGTTTCCAGGAGTTTCTCAAGCGCATCCAGGCAACACCGCTCTCTCTTTTTGATGGCGCAACCAACGCATCTTGGCGCGGGCAGGTGAAGAACATTGGCTCGGAGAGGCTCTAAAAACGACTCGTAAGCGTCCCAATGGAGTTTTTTGGAGCGGGAAAGTGCGGAAGCGAAAAGCGTTCTGCCGTGAAATGCACCCTCAAAAGCGACCAGTTTCTTGCGTCCTGTCGCTTTCAGGGCGAGCTTGGCGGCGGAATCGATGCTTTCGCTGCCGCTATTCATGAAGAGTACCTGCCAGGGTTCGCCGGGGACGCTAATCGCGAGCTTTTGAAGGATGAAATTTGCGAGTCTCAGTTGAGGCGCGTGTCGCAAAATGTCGGAAGTATGCAGCACGCTCTCAGTTTGGTCTTTAATCGCCTGCACGACTTCCGAGTGATTGTGCCCGCAGGCATGCACGGCAATACCGCCTGTAAAGTCCAGAAAATCTTTTCCGCTTAGCGTCGAAATCTTAGAACCGGAAGCGATTCGCGCCACCTCGGTTGTCTCATACCCCACTACTTCCGCCAATAACCCGGCGGAGTTCAACTCCAAAATATCCTCTTGATTCATTGTTTTGCTCCATTCAAGAACTGACGTTATGCCGTCAATTGCAGGGCTATCAAAAGATTCGTTTCGCAGTATCGCCGAATGTGGCAAATAGCTCCCGCTGCGCTCCACGCCGCTTCCGAGTTATGGGAGACCTTCAAATTATTCGATCAGCGAGTCGATTTGAGCCCGAACCAGTTCTTCGGATCGACTGTAGTTGATGTAAGCCGCTTTCCACTCCGTGCAGTAGTCCGTCGCCATCCAACCCGCTTCCCGGTGTCCGTTTCCCGTCTGTTTGACTCCGCCGAACGGAAGCTGTATCTCGGCGCCGCTCGTCGGGAGATTGATGTAGACGATGCCGGACTCCAGTTCGTCGATCGCTCTAAAAGCGCGATTCACGTCGTTCGTATAGAGTGACAGCGAGAGGCCGTATTCGGTTGCGTTCGCGGTTGAAATCGCCTCTTCTAAAGAATTGACTTCTATGATCCCGGTGACAGGTCCGAAAATCTCTTCCTGTGCTATTCGCATCTTCGGGGTCATCTCATCGAAGATCGTCGGCGGATAGAAACACCCTGCATCGAACGGCGCGCCGGTCAAAATCTCGCCGCCAAGACAGAGTTTTGCCCCTTCCGATTTTCCGATCTCCACATAGTTGTGTATGCGCTCCAACTGCTTCCGATTTACGACCGGTCCGATCTCCGAATTCGGGTCGGCTCCCACCCCCATTTTGAGGGCGGAGGCGCGAGCGATGAGTTCATTCCGAAACCGATTTTTGATGTCTTTGTGAACGATCAGGCGGCTTGCGGCGGTGCAGCGTTGCCCGGCGGTTCCAAAGGCGCTCCAGAGCGCGCCTTTCACCGCGAGTTCAATATTGGCGTCTTCCATCACGACTATGGCGTTCTTACCGCCGAGTTCGCAGGAGATGCGCTTGCCGAGGAGTCCGCACTTCCCTGCGATCTGTTTGCCGACTTTCGTCGAACCTGTGAAGCTGATCGTCGAGACACCGGGAGACTCGACAAGCGCGTTTCCCGCCTCGTCCCCGAAGCCTGTGATTAGATTGACAACCCCCGTAGGGATACCGGACTCAATCAAGAGTTTGACAAATGCGACGGCGAGACCGGGAGTGTCCTCAGCAGGTTTGAGAACGACCGTGTTTCCAGCAAGCAACGCGGGGAACATCTTCCAACTGGGGATCGCGATGGGAAAATTCCAGGGGGTGATTAGCCCGACGACTCCTACCGGAACGCGCTGAGCCATGCAGAACATGTCTGAGCGCTCGGAAGGAACGACGCTGCCGTTCGGGAGTCTGCCGAAAGCCGCCATATAAAACGCCATGTCTATGGCTTCCTGAACGTCCCCGCGCGACTCGACAAGGGGTTTTCCCATTTCCGCGGTCATTTGGCGGGCGATCTCTTCTTTGCGAACCTCCATAAGCTTGCCCATTTTGAAGAGAATCGCGCCGCGAACGGGGGCGGGAGTTTTTCTCCAACTCTGAAAGGCTCTTTGAGCGGCCGCGACTGCGAGTTCGACATCCTCGCGCTTGGAACGCGCATAGACACCCAAAACCTCGCTTAAATTCGCAGGATTTATGGACTCGAACGCCGCTCCGCTGAGCGAACTTTGCCATTTTCCGTCGATATAGTTTGAGTCGCTTGTTCCCATTGAAATCCTTCCCTGAATCGCAAACTTAGTCAAATATACTTTTTCGCCTGACAAATCGTTCGTTTTAACTTCAGTTTCAACCTGCCCCAAACCCTGAAACGCATCCCTTTCGCATAACCGCGAAGGAACATCGCGTTTCTGCTCAAACGGTTCGCAACCTGAGCGGCAGTTGCCAATTTCCGATCCAATAACGCCAAACCGGTTGTTTTGAATGTCATGCTGAACTCCCAATAATTCTACTGTTATTTTTACCGAGTATTAGTATTGTCGGCAAATATGCAGTAGGGCAAGAGAGTCCTGAGCGATTCGTTTGGGGCGGGGTGGGCGCACTGCGAAAAGCGCTCCCGGCTCTGAAGGGATGTTCCAATCAGAAGTTCAGAAAAAAGATCATTTTCTTGCGTCCGTTTGCAGGATGATGTCGCTGATACCTGTCTTGTTGAAGCCTTTGAAGCCCTCCCAGCGTTGGAGGATTTCAAGGTGGCTTCCGGTCGCGCCGAGAGACATAAATTTGCTTGCTTGCTCCTTCGAAATAGCTCCCTCCGCAAGCAACGCCTCCAGGCGAGAAGGATTGACTTTCCAGATTTCGCCTTCTGTGAAAGCCTGCTTCAACATAGGAAGGTCAGTGAATGCGGGCATTACTTTCGTTCCGGACGTTTCAAAAAGACTTCTTGTTTTCTCAAAATCGAATTCGGCTTCCAGATGGTGCAGTCCCGCTTTTCCGATGCTGTCTCCGTGCAGCGCGCACCAGATTCCAATGGTGCCTAGCGAAGTTTGAGGCGGTAACTGAACGGATGAAAAGTTGATATTGAGTTCGTGGGGAGCCATGTCCACATCGCAGAACAACACGACTTTGCTCACCGGATGTTCCAGCACCTGCGCGCCCCACCCTGCTTCCACACCGGCGTAAAACCTTTCACGCAAAATGAATCCCATCTCCAGCCAGAGGTTGATGAGAGGTAGAAAAAGTTTTCGAGAGCTTCGGTAAGTATGGTGATCGTGATTCGCCCAACCGATGCCGATCTCTTGCTGACGTTCAAACTGAACTCTCGAAGCGTGGTTCCGCGCCATGTAATATTCTCGTTCAGACGCAAAAAACTCGTCCGTCGCCCTGTCTCTTCCAATCATTTCGCAAAGCGATGTCATGAGTTTGCAGGTTTCCGTAAGGACTGCCTCGTCATCGCCCTCTCTGTTCCTATCTCGAAGCTCATCGCGTATCGCATTGAGGGCTTGCAATTCCGCGGCGCTCAGGCTGCCGGGAATGAAACCGGAGTACCCCTGTCGCACTATCGCCGCCAACTCCCCTTGATGCAAAGGAAACCTGATCTCTTCATATCCTGAATTCGAGTCTCCGTGCTGACCAGGGTTCGGCAGGTCGTTGGCTTCAGCGAAATCGGCGAGGTTTTCAACTGCAATGCAAACTCGCGGCAAGCTCAGTTCGGCTTCGAGGCGAACTTTTGGGAATCGCGCCGCAGGATGAGACCATACTCGCTCATTGGAGTCGCACGTTTCGCCCTCAAACAGCCCTATTTCCTTAAGTATTTCTCGCGTTTTAAGTGATTCCGGGAGAGTCCAGTGATCGATCAAGCACTGCATTCTGACTCCTGCCGTCTCATTAAATCGATCCGACATCGACTTCAATTCAGGGCTGTCAGCACACGCTTGAGCGAATGTATCCTCAAAAAATGCGGTCGCCTCCGGACATCGGGGCCAGGCGTCAAACGTTCCGTTCACAGGGGCTTGCTTTAGTATCGCACTCATTTCTCACTCCTCATCAAACCTACTCATTTGAGAATATGATACCCAATCTTGAACCGATAATACGGCTCAAACGAATGATTAAGGTACTATTATGTGACGCGAATATTGAGTTTTGAAAGCGCCCTCAAATAAAACTAACGAGGTTGCACCCCGGACAGATGAGATTTAGTGCACCGTTGTATATCGTCACGACGGTCAAGGCCTTCGCAACACCGCCTTCAGCGGAAAGCCCTCCGGGCAAAAAGCGGAAAGTTGCGCATTGTTCAACCGTCTCGTCGGGCAAGCCTTTGAATATCGCCCTTGACAGTAGCGACCATATAAGATGCTTACTCATTCTACAGTCACTTTCACCACTCATATTCTACGATTCTCAGTCTAATCAATTTTGCAATAATCGCGACCAAAAAGCATTCCTAATTCTGAAAGGATTTCTCGTGTATCTAGTCCATTTCCGTCCCCATAATTCCCTACGAACAAGTTCGCTGAATCATCTTTTGATCTGTCTATGTCTTTGCTTTTCGCTATACCCGACCTGCGCCTCAGCGCAAACGAGCCAGATCTCCGTCTTGCTCAGCGCTAAGACGGAACTTGATGCGATCCTGATTGCGGTCAATGCCCACGACAAAGCGACTGTCCTGAAACATTCGAGCGAAACTGAATCTGGAGCGTTTGACTGGCTACGACACAAGAAACAGAACTGGCAAGCGGATCTTTTGAAGGCGCCGAAAACGAGGGATTCTGCGAATAAACTAGGAAGCGTCAAGACCAGCCCCGACTACTCGCTTCTGGCGGTTTTTCACAGTTGGCACTCCTGCGAGAGCGACGGCGATCACGTCTATCACTTCGAATCCACAAGCGCGGGTTGGAAACTTGGGAGCGAAATTTTGGAAGAGGACACGACCGGCCTCCTGGTGCGAGATCACGACATCCACGTCTCGATCTCCGTGCCGACCAAAATTGCGACGCTCAGCGACCGACTTAAAGTTGAGAGAACAAGCGAAAAAGCGCCGCCATATTCTATTTTGAGAATATCGCAGGATTACAAGCTCTCCTCCCTCGTGAAGTGGGGAGATCGGGCGTCGCAGAAGTTGTCGTACACGCAGGTTGGCGGAATCGTGCTCATCACGCCCCCGACTGACAAGAATTTTGAACTCTTTGCGAACTACTCCGGCAAGTTGGCGAACACGAACGGCGACTACATCCACGAAGATGAAGCGGTCATCAACTCCTATTGGTACCTGCACGCCGCGAGGCTCCCCGCGACCCTGACTGTCACTGCGACCGCCCCGGCAGGCTGGACGGCGCTCGGACAGGGCGAACTGGTCAGCTCTTCCAAATCGAAGAACGGCGCCAAAATCGTCACATTCCGCAACGACATCCCGACGACTTTTTTCACGATCGATTTCGGAATGTATGAGATCGCTTCGAGGAGAGTCGGCGCTAAAACACTTACGACTTACCTCTTGCCAAACGAAAAACGCAAGAACTCCGTCACCTCAAAAACTTCGCTCGATCTTCTGGAGCGGGCGATGGCGTGGTATGAAAAGAACTTCGCCCCGTTCCCCTACTCGCGCTACGGCATCGTTGAGACGAGGGGCCCGTTCGGGGGCGCGCTCGAGGCCTACTCCTTCGCCACTTTCGTCACGGGGAGCTTCGACGCGATTCCCCACGAACTCGCGCACACCTGGTGGGGCGGAACTCTGCCCTGCGACTACATCCACTCGATGTGGAACGAAGGGTTCGCAAGCTATTCGGACAATGTTTTTTCCCGAATGACGAACGCATCGCCGAAAGTTTTCGATCCAAAGAAAATCGACCCGAAATCGAGAATGCAAGCCGTTCGAGGCCTGGAAAAAGCCTTCAACTCACTCCCGTTGCTTCGTGCCTACGACACCGAGGACGGCGTCGACGGAACGATCGGCTACGGCAAAGGCGAGATGGTATTGAGGGTTTTGGAGGACGAAATCGGGCAGGAACGGATGCTGAAATCCATGCGAACTTTCTACTACGACCACAAACGCGGCGAGATCGCAACTTGGAAAGAGTTCGAGGCGGCGGTGCGCAAGACTACGGGCGCGGACTACCGTTGGTTTTTCGAGGAGTGGGTGGACAACGCCGGAATGCCGAAAATAAGAACGACGAACCTGAAAATCACGCTCACGGACGGAAAGAAATATCTGGAGGGAAACGTGATTCAAGAGGGAACGCCCTATCGAATGACCCTTCGCATGGCGGTGGAGAACAAAAACGGGAGCGTCGAAAAATTCAAGTTGGACGTGACCGGGGAAACTACCCGCTTCCGCCAGGAAATTTCCGGCGAGCCCTCTCGCCTGTGGCTGGACCCGGACAACCTCATCCCGCTCTCCCCCGCCTCGACGGTTCCGCCGGAAGCCTCCGCGTTCGTCGTGCCGATACCATAATGTTTTTGTCCGTTTGTGTTTGAACCTCGATTATACGTATTATTGGATTAACTATGAGGAGCGCTCCCAATCTGACAGTTCTTCCTAACTTTTGGAAGCGGGAATTTCTCACGCATTACAATGCCTTCGCCCAAAAAGTGAGTTGACATACAAGTAATTAGGGGCTTCCTTCTCGAATAGTCATTTACGAAAAAAAACATCGAGAGGCAAGGAAACCCACGAAAATTTTAACCTTCTTCCCCTGTTTGTCAAACCTTATGCCCGCCGCAACTCTTCGGCAATTGCAGTGTCAAGTTAAGTGACATGATGAGAGATTCTTTCTCCGCCCAGTTTGAAATCTACAGAAATCGCAATTTGCGACCTATTCTCTCAAGAGTATGACACATAGGGGTTGATCCTAATGATAAAACAGTAAGAAGGCGTTTTCATGAAGAGATTACTGGCTAGGGATTAGATTTTAACGGAATGGTTAGGCCGCAAAAGATTTTGCGAAACAACTCCTCAATGAGAAAAGTATAGATTCATCAGAAGGGGAAAGTGAGTGATAAGCCTTACAACGCACAGTGACTTAAAACAAGAATTGGAAATTTCATTGAATAGCCTAAAAAGTAATGCTATTTGTAGACGCATTTGGCTGGGTCACGGAAATGTCATTTTTGTAATCATGTCGCGACCAAATGACTCGGACACACAGCAAAAAGATGATCAATCAATAGAGTATGAATTACACACACATTTTGCAGAATGGGCAATCTATCATGATCAAGAAAAATGCAATCGACAAACTGATAGCAAGTTGATTTTGGCATTAACACGGCAAGTAGTTGGACTCACTCTAAATTACATTGCTCATGATATTGAAACTGGTGATTTAAGTTTGTACTTCACACAAAACTGGAAAATCGTTATCACACCTTGGCCCTTGTCTGATCTTACACCGGATGAGCTGAGCACTGATGCTTGGGCTATTAAACTAAATAACCTCTACTATGGCGTTACGTGCGAGGGTATCGTAAATATTCAAGTATTAGAATAATTTATGTGATTCTTGTGTTTTTGGTCTGTACACCTATTGCTTCCTGTTACAACAGGGCGAGACGAGTTTGGATGGCACAGTCTCGAACTTCACCTACGGCGATCTGTGGGGGAATCTGACTCAGGCGGTACAAGACCCCGGCTCAGGTCATCTGGCACGAACGACGACGATGGTCTATGACATAGGCGGCAAGGTTCTGCAATCCACCGACCCGATGGGACGAGTCAGCAATTTCAGCTACAACATTCTTGGTCAGCCGACCTCCGCCGCCTTCGCCGCCACAACCAACACGCCCGCCGAAACTGTGAGTTATGGCTACGGAGTCAACGGCAGAACCGAGAGCGTCACCGACAATCGCGGCACGACGAGCATGAGCTACGAGACCGGCAGCGAGCGAGTTCTTTCGGCAACCGACCCTGTCACCGGAACCATCTCTTACACCTACACGCTCGCCGGAAATCGCAAAACGATGACGCTCCCCGGCGGCGGAACCTGGACTTACGGCTACTGGGGCGAGCTTCAGGGCGGCGGTTTGAGCAGTCCGTCCGGCGCAGGAACCTACTACACCCTTCAGGGCAAAGATGACCCGAACAGCTCCATGCCCTCGCTTCAGAGCATCACCGATGACAACGGACGACGAGTGGACTACATATGCGACGCCGAGGGGGCGATGCTCGACACCAAGTTCAACCAGACCTTCGACGCGCAGTTGAACCTTGTGTCCTATGGCGAGACGATCAACGACATCGGTCAACTCTCCAACTTCTCCGACAAGCATCGCCGACTGCTCAAGACTCAGAACACCTGGAACTTGAAGGACGCTCAGAGCGTGTGGCACGCTTCGACGCAGGTGCAGAATCTGTACACGTATGACTTTCTAAGCATGAGGCTGACCAACAACATCACCTCCTCCGATGGCACGAACCGCACTGAAAACTACAGTTATGACGAACTCAATCGGCTGAAAACCGTGAACTACGGCGACGGTCAGACCCAGGGCTACAGTTTCGACGCGATGGGGAACCGGACTCAGAAGCAGGATTCTTCCTCCGGAAACGAGAACTACTCCTACAACGCCGCGAACATGTTGCTTTCAAGAGCCGGGAACACCTACGCGAACGACGCGAACTGGAACATGCTCACCGGCGGAGGACGTACTAACACCTGGGACAGCGAGAACCGGATGACCCAGTGCGTGAACGGGACAAATACCAGCAGTTTCACCTATGGAGCGGACGGGTTGAGACGCCGAAGCACTGTCAATACTGTCTCAACCGATTTCGTGCTTGACAACAGTATGTTCGTCCGGGAGCGCAGGAACTCCACCAATGTCGCAACCTATCTTGTCGGCGGAAGAGGTCCCGAGTACCGCCGAGATGATTCGAACGGACAAGTTCGCTGGTATCTGTACGATGGGCTTGGTTCAGTTCTGGGCGAGGTCGATCCCTCTGGGAATGTGACAAGCAGTCGGAAGTACGATGTCTACGGGCTGGTGAGAGGCGGGAATAATCCGGGCGGGAGTTCGGCGCACAAATTTGTGGGTAGGTTGGGGCATCCGAGCGAGGACAACACCGGGCTAATCTATATGCGGGCGAGGTACTACGATCCGGCGGTGGGGAGGTTTGCTAGTCAGGATAGAGCTAAGGATGGAATTAACTGGTTTGTTTATTGCAACAACGATCCTGCAAATCGCATTGATAGTAATGGATGTGTTGCATGGTGGGTTCAAGATCTTTTTGATTCCTTCTTGACTTTCATTAACAATGGCTTACTTTCAATAGATCAAGCTATTGACTTATTATGGAAAGAGGTCATTTACAGTGAAGGAATAATAAAAGCATGTGATGCAATGGCTCCAATATTAGCAGCTAGATATGAACGGGCTCAACAAGAGGCGAATGCGAGATCAGGTGATCCAATCTCAAAAGACATCCTTCAAGGCGTTGCAGATGGATTTAAGGAACAAATCGCAATGAATGCCGCCAGAAGAGCGACCGCATCTTAGCACAAAGTAACGTGCGAGATTGTCATCGCGCTTTTGGAAACAATGAGGGATCAGCAATAAACCAAAAAGCGATAAGAAAATAACAATTTGTTGTAAAATGTTTAGGGCATTCAATATGTTTTGAATGCTCTAAAGCAAAAGACACACAAAGCTAGCAGTCTGTCGGAGAGAACTCAAAAATGAGCATTATTGGGATTTTCTCATATCACAATCGAACAAATGGTTGCCGTTTTGTGATTGTTCAGTC
>JAYVOT010000021.1:0-10682 GCA_043757795.1 Chthonomonadaceae bacterium
TCGCATTCAATCTTTTTGCCATCCGTTCAGCATAACAGTGTTTACAACCAGCGCTCACTTTTGTGCAACCTGTCACCGGATTCCAGGTCATTTCCGTCCATTCAATATGTGATCTTGTGGCCATTATTAGCCTCCTTTCTTATAATTTGGTCGATTTTCCAAAAGCCAATTTGCGATTTTTACTCCTGTTTCGTTTGTTGAGGCAAAGCAGAGCAAAAACATAGGAGAGTTTCTCGAGTTGCGTTGGGTGAGCGGATTTGGAGCAACTCCTCCATGGCCGAATATGGAACGCAACCTCTCTACAAAATAAGATGAAAGTTCTTCATAGTTCGCGTTTTTCTCATGTGTCGGTCCATCGCCAAATAAGTCATTTTGTTGTACCGGTTTATAAAATCGTTCTTGCCAATCATCCGAACCGAAAAATCTTGTCAGTCGTTCGCTCCACTCTTGCGGAGGCAAGTTTTTATTGGTCATCATTCGGTTCACTCCCATTCCGATAGGAACAAGAAGCCACAAGTCGATATGTCGTGTTTTCGCAATGGCTACCAATAGCTCCCAGTTGACCTGCATTCCAAACGGATCAAGAAAGACCACAGCGCGATCCTTCTCCCTCAATTCTTTGATCCATTTCATCATGAAGCGGTTCGCATCAGCCTGAACAACTTGAATCCGACTTGCAATTTGCGGAAACTCAGTTTTCAACGCCTGCAGTTCCTTTGCATTACTTGCCTTCTGGTCGATAAAAATGTAACTGTCAAATGGCTTTTGAATAGAAAGAGCTACCCTTGCGCTTCCGTCTAAAAATCTGTTGACAACTAGCTCATCCTGCTCATTCTCATTTATAGTTGAAGCAGGAGCCTGAGGTTCACTCAGGTTGCTTTGAGAAAATAAATGATCCTGTTCATACTCCCTTAACTCAGAATTTGTCTTGACAGGTATTCTTCCTGTTCCGGCAAACGCATCTACATAAATTGTCTTCGCCCAGGGCTGTTTAGTCATAATACTCATGTAGGCTTCAAGATATTTGCCAAGACATTTAAGTTTGACTTCAGTCCATTCGCCGCCAAAGGTCAATTGTTGAGTCATTTTGAACTATTCCTCTGAATAATACATAACAAGACTTATATTTGTATACTTATTCATGCATGCCGCCAGTTCCTGCAAAATGCTTAAAGACATGCGTAAAATAGTTTGAATGAGAGTCGAATCGCCCTCTCCACGAAGTGAAGAGGGCGAAACAACGGATCAATAATGTAGCAATAAGAACTTGTTTGCCCTCCAACAATTCTCTTAATCACCCAGATCAGGCTCGCCATCCCGAAGAATCGAGGACGAGGCGGCGGCTTTTTTGTAGTCCGGGTCGTTCGGATCGAGGGCTTTTGCGGGGTCGAAGAGGCGCTTGTCAGACGGGAGGCAGACATAGGGAGAAAAGTCCGGAGTGGTCGTGAAGCAGTCCGAGAAATCGTTGGCGAGGGCGTCGCAGAGATTGAGTGCGGGGAGACCGAAGATCTCGTAGAGCGTGCGGTGCATGCTCACAATAGTCGTGTGCCGATGCGAGACGTTCCTCTTTTTCGCCCACGGACTGATGACGAGAAGTACGCTGCGCTGTTTGTCGATATGATCCGGATCGCCGCCGGAATCGTCTTGCGTCACGAAAATCGCCATGTTTTTCCAGTAGGGAGTGTGGGATAGGAACTCAACGATTCGCCCCAGGGCAAGGTCGTTGTCCGACATCCAAGAAGCGACGTAGGGGTAGCCCTTCTTAGGCTGAGGACCGGCGCCGTGATCGTTGCAGATCGCGATATTCACGAACGAGGGCATCGCTTTTGCGGGTTTTTTGGCGGCATTTAGAAAGAGCGAAGTGAAGTCTTTCGCAAACCAATCCGCGCGATACTGATCCGGGATGTTCATGTTGAAGATCGGGAACTCTCTGCAGGTGTTGTCCCAGAGATCTTTCGACATCGGGATATTGACGACTTCTCGCGCCCCTGTGACTCCGTTATGCTCGCCTTCATCCACCCCTGCGAACTCGAAGCCCTCGCCATAGTTCCTAAAAGAGACTTTGTTGCGCGAGAGATGCTCCCACATAGAGCCTGCCTCCGGATAGTCTTCCGGCGCAAGCGAACCATTCGAGCCAAAAGACGCCATTCGCCCCGGAGCGGTCGTATTTGTTTTGAAGTTCCACCCAAGCGTGTACGTCATCTGGCAGAAATTGTTCGGTTGCACGCCCACAAGCCACCGATGCCCCACGCCGGACGCTTCCGGCTCCATGTAGAAGTTGTCGCTGACGGTGAACTGCCGCGCGAGACTGTTGTGATTCGGCATCACCGCCGCGTCTTCGAGAGTCGGCTCGTTCGGGGCGCTGATTTGCTGGTGCAATCCCCACTTTAGCAAGGAAGGATCGTCGTTTGCGCCGGGGATGCGGTCGAAAATTGCGTCGTAGGTGTGATTTTCTTTCGTAATAAACACGACGTACTTAATCTCTTTCGAGACGTTTCCCGGAACAGTCGGGATGATCGGCGAGCTCATTTTCGCTCGATCGGCGGAACTGTCAACCAGTCCATTATTCGCCAGAACTCGCTTGGTGAGGTTCGGGAGTTGGGCGTCCGTCGGGACGTCCATAACTGTCAACGCCCCTTTCATGCCCAGAAATAAGTTGCTCTTGTCAGGGTTCTTCACGCCGGCAGGACCGTTCCCGAAACCGCGAAACGAGATGCAGAGCGCTTTTTTGCCGTCTCGCGTAATCACGATTCGATAGGGATACCAGGCTGTGGGGATGTGTCCCAGAACTTTTCCGGTTTTGGCATTCAGGACTGCGATCGCGTTCAGACCCGCTTCTGTTGCGTAGAGCCGAGAGCCGTCGGGCGAGATCGCCATTCCATCAGGATTGACTCCGCGAAGTCTTGCGACAAGCGGCGAAGGGACGATTCGAGTCACTCCAGCGCTCTTGCCCGTCTTGAGATCGATGCGCTCGATGATGTCATTATTGTTATTGGAAACATAGAGCGTCGTTCCGCTCGCAACAAGATAGTTTGGCGCGCTCCCGCCAACGGTCGCGCCTGCGTCCGATTTCGCCCCTACAAGCAGTCCGGTCTTGATTTTTCGGGTGATACGCAGTTTTGAAGGAGTCGAGGCGTCGATTCCCCACACTGAAAAGGATTCCGCCGCGTTGGGATCCCCAAGCCCCGGAACTTTTCTGCCTTCAATTTCCACGCCTTCTCGCGCCTCTTTGCCTGGGAAGGCGAATGGCGGAAACAACAACCCTCGCTTGTCGCCCTTCCCCGATTCAGGGGTGGGAACGGCGCTGTATTGAAACATTCCAACATTCGCGACGTAGACCTGATCGCCTACTGTCGCAAGCGCATAGGGATAGCGACCGACATTGATCGACCCGATGACTTTTCTCTCAATTGCGTCGACTGCGACCACTCTGAAGTTCGTCACATCCGCGCAAAAAATCGTCTTTCCGTCCGCGCCCCACTTCATGTCCATCGCATAGCTGTCTTCGTATTTGCGCCCCTCAAACTCCGCGTCAAGCGCGATATCGCCAATTTTCATATTCGTATCGACATCGAAAATGTGGATGAGTCCAGAGTCCCCGCTGCTCCAATAAAGGGTCTTGCCGTCCGAAGAGAAGAGAGCTGCGCCAGCGTTGCTTTTGCGTTTTTTTCCGCCGGATTCAGTAGGGTTTACGAGCGCGAACTTCGGGGCGTCAGTCCGCCAATCGCTGATGAGTTGCCCCACTCCTTCGCTTGCAACGAAAACAGTCTTCTCGTCCGGACTCAAAATCAGTCCGTGCGGCCACTGCGCCACCGGAAAGCTTTTCCCGAATGGCGTGAGGTAGCGACCTTCAGGGATGATCGTGACGCCGTTCGGGTCGTGCTTCGCATACTCGTTCACTGCAGGAACATGGAGGTAGGGAGGAGGCGCGAATCGCTTTTTAGAAACCTGCGCTGCGGAGGATTGAGATAGGGTCAGGGAGAAAGGCGCTAGGATCGACAATGCGATAACGCCAACGACGCGAACAATAGTGATCGTCTTCAAACCGAATCTCGCTTTCTGGACAAACACGGTAAGGAATGGTTTCAACGCAACGGAAGTATGGGCTTTTTCATTACATCCAACGTCGCGCCTATAATTTTCGCTTTGTAGTGCGGATCGGTCTCGTCATCGCCCGCTTTCATTTTCATCAAATGGAGCGTTTTTTCGTCGCTATGACACCTGAAACAGTAGTCTTTCGGAAGAGGCTCCAACTCCGGTCCTTTCCAGGCTCTATAGTAGTTGACTCCCGCATACAGTGAAGAGACTGCGCCAAAAGAAATTATGACAAGTTTTGACGTTGTCATACGAGGATTCATTTTCATCATCGCTTGCCTCGTTAAAAAAAGGGCCGCATAGTTTTTACGCTGTGCGGCCAAACATCGCATTTAGGCGTTAATCGCCCTTTTTCGCTTTCCTCAGCTGTTTCATGTCGGGCGTGTCGTTTTTCCCTGATTCGATGGTATTGGCATTTTCGCATCCAGCCAACAGTAGGGAGAAGACAGCTAGCGTCGCTGCAACGAGAAGCGCATATCTGTTTCTTGCGTTCATTTCCGTTTTCCTCTATTTAGGAGCGCTCGTATTCTTTGTCCGGCTCCGTATGAAACGTTCTAGTTGAAGAAACAGTTGCTTCCGCCGGTCGCGGGGCATTTTTTGAAAGTAGAGTTTATGTACTTTACGATGTCTCCGCATCGCATGGCGTCCGGAATAGGCATATCGTCGGAAGCGTCCGGGTTCTTGTTGATGATCGCATCCGGGTCGGAGCAGTAAGCGGTATTTCCTAACTCCTGGCTCGCAACCATGACAAAGCGATTGTTCTCAGCGCCGTCCATGTATCCGGACGCCATTTTGACAGCTTTGGCATGTCCGTCGACGAAAGCATAATTGAACTGACCGCCAGTGTGTCGCAGTCCGGCGTTTGTCGTTCCGTTCCAGGTGCAGGCGGAGAATCCGATTCCGTTGGTCATTCGGGGCGTATCGTAAGTGTCCCCGAAAGAGAACGTGTTGGAAGGGAAGAGGATTGCAGCGAGTGATTTGCCTGGAATATGGGTGCTTCCCGGTCTGTTGGGGTCTGGTTGCTGTCGCTCAAGAAGTCCGCCGCCTCTCCAGCCGATGGGTCCCCAGTTGTAGCCATAGCCGACATAGTGCGCCAATTGGAATGGACCGCTAGAGCGCCCATTTGTTCCTGAGCCTTGCGTGTAGGGACCGCCATCCGTTCGATCCGGGCAGTAGAGCAGGTTGATATTCTTGATGTAGGGCTGCAGTTCCGTGAACCACTCCCAACCGCCGCCGCGTGCGTTCGGGGAGATTTCGTCAAAATCCTGAACGTACATAGCATACGCAGTTCCGAGTTGTCGGGTGTTGCTGAGGCAGGAGATGCTTCTAGCCTTGGCACGCGCCTGAGCGAAAACGGGAAAGAGAATGGCAGCTAATATCGCGATAATTGCGATGACTACGAGTAGTTCAATCAGGGTGAAACCAACTTGAGTCTGTCTGTTTTGCATCTATTTTCTCCTAAGATAAGCTCGAATGAGCAGGTAGAGCTTTGCATTTCAGTCATGCATTTGGAATGATGAGTGAGATGAAGGACGCCATCCTTCGTGACGCTTATAAGAGTACGCTACTATTGTTATGGAGATGTTAAGAGAAGATTAAATCTCTTTTAAGGTTTTCCGAAGCGAATGTCAAGAAAAAGCGACGTTTATGTAAAGCTAAAGATCGTTTGTTCCATGTTAATTTAATAGAAATACTAGTTTGAGCGGCTGTAATTCGGAAATATGGACGCGTTAAGACAGTAAATTGTAAGTTTTAACTGTATAATTGTCTATTTATGTTTAACTGAAAGCGCGACTCAACATAGCCCTACGGCATACTTATTTAAAGCTTTTAAGTGCGTGGTTTCTAGATTGTTAGGCGTTATTTGGTAGGGCGGTTTTTTTAAAATGGTATGGGGCGAGGAGCAAGAAGTGTAAACTCGAACTGTACCAACGCTTCGTATGCTTCCTTGCACCGATACGCTTGCAAATTGAATACTATCTTAACAGCGTTATTATATCAGAATGGCAACATAGAGTCAACGTCAATTTCGTTTTATTTATGATATTTTATAAAATATCATAAGCATTGAAGGGTTTGAAAATTAGCGCCTGCAATTTATTTATTTCCTTCACAACGTCAATTCACAAGTTTTCAGGAGCTTTGATTTGAGAATTGAAAACCGATCGCTTGTCTTTATAATATTATTCATCAAGATTTGCATTGATCTAAACGACAATTAACTTGAAGATCAAAGCAGGATTCTGATTTCCATTGAGGGAACTTTCATACATGGCTTATAGGGCGAGAGGCGCGTAACTTATTCCTGAGCGATCCGTCTAAAAACAAACAAGTTCACTGAATGAATAGAGGAGTCGCCGGATGGAAATCGTTGAGGAGACGCTCAAGCGGAAGTTCGCCGCCGTAATAACCTGGTGGCGAGTGACGCGTATCGAAGTCGGCTTATTGTAGGGAGTTGCGTCTCTCTGCTTGTAAATACGATATCGTATTCAAGTATTGTCCATTGCTGAATCGCCGGATGATCGCAAAACTAAGGGCGATTTTTTATAGTTAAATCCGAAACTTGTCCCCCAAAACCCACTTTGTGAATCGCATCCGGATTATTTACAGGCGAGGTAATGCGGCAGCTGATTGAAATGCTATTTCCTTTCACAGATAGATTTGCTTGTGAAAGATCAATTATGTAGGGATACGGGTTGTCAGCGTAGATAACGAATTGATCAGTTGCAGTCTCGCTTTTTATTAGTTCGAGGAAAAGTCGAGAGTAGACTTCTTCCTTCAAGTCTGCCGACCAATCATTGTACAAAAATTTTCCAAGACTGAAACCGTTTAGTTCAAGAAGTTTCACAATCCTTTCTTCTGATTTCTGCAGAGTTTCCGTCAATCGATACTCGTTGTTCATTCTCACTGCTCTAATAGGAAAACGTTTGAAGGTGTCAGCTTCCGTACCCTGATTCGGTGAATCTTTTGGAAAAGTAATCTCGCCGGAAGTTATCCCTACGCCGATAAACTTCTTCACATCCACTGGAATCGATGAGAGCAAAGATTTGGGAATTTCGCTCAGATTTTTCGGTTCGCGATGTGACAGCCTTCTGATTCGAATTTGATGAGCGGAAGTCTCGTAGTACTCCCACTCATTGAGTTGCATAAGCGAGTCTAATGCTTCTCGTGCGGGAATATCCTTCGCGTAAATACTGACTTCGCGATCCAGCAAATATTTTTCCGACTGAATAACGATTCCGGTTTGCTTAGAAAGATCATTCAAAATTGTGCCCAAAGTTGACTTTTTACTTTTAGCTCCGGCATCCAAAATGATTTGCTTCTGAAGCGCGTTCTTGACTTCTCGACTTTGGACAGACTGAGCGGTGATGGAGACGCCTGAAAGTAGAGATGAAAAAACCATTAGAATCACAATATTGACTTTGAAAGTAATTCTTACAATTTTACTCTTATTCTTCATTTCAGTTCCTTTCGCAGATAGCTCTGAATTAAGATTGTGTTTCCATGATTTGGATCAGACGCAAAGTACCGAGTGTTTGTAAAACGAAGCGAGGTCAACAACGGGGATGAGAGCGATATAATGCCAGGTTGTCGTTGAGTGGAAGTGGCGAACAGGTAGACCGAGGGTACGGATTGCATTTGAAAGTAGAGCTTTCTCCAATGCTCCACCGAGTCTAAAAGAGAATGGTTTAGGATAGCTTGCTCTACTAGAATTTTCTGCTCATTATTTAAGTCAATATAAGCGATTTCTTTGACGTCTGAAGCATCCTTACCGGATTGAAAGTACTGTAATTGTCGCTTGCTTAAGCTGGAATAAAGAGCGTTGAAAATGTCTTCTTTGTTCGATTTGGCAACATCATATTCGAGTGAAGTGAGCGATTTTAAGATGTCCTCAGTCATTTTGAATATTTCTTGGAAGTGCATTTGGGGCAGTTCTTCCGGATTTCTGAAACGCTTTTTCAAAAGAATTGCATCTTGCTTGCTCACTACCCAATAATAGTCGAAAGTGTCGCAAAACTTGTTCAAAGCCTCTTTGGCATTGGTTTTCAGGTCTATATCGCTGAAAAGCAGTTTCGGTTCCCCGTCTGCAAAGAATGGTCGCTTAATTTGAGTTGCCAACGATGCGATTCCTTCATCGAAAGTCATTTTCTTTCCCTTGAGGACTATAGGCATGCTCATCCACTCACCATATTTTTTTTGAGGGAGGTCCTTCTCAGCTCTGGCGTAACCTAAGTAGCAACAGAATTGCAAAACTAGGCAAATACGGAGAATTATCGGAATTGAGATTTTCATGTTCATCTGCATTGTGGTTCCATTGTTGTAGAAGAGGAATTATTTGAAGAAGGGGAATTTGTAAATGGGTTTATCATTCCTTTATGTTGAATGCCGTATTGCGCTGTGCCGGACATGTCAACAGTAAGGGGAGGTGACGTAGGGCCATTTAGAGCCGTGAACTTATGAGTGATATGACCGAAAATCCGGACTTTGACATCATCGGAGTTGTATTGCGAATAGCAGTACACTTGATAGTAGCCCGCATGAGGTTCGATTACGTCCTGCATGCCCGGGTGAGGTATGTACGACTCCCATGTCCAAGTCGGAGTTAGCGCCGTCCAAGTTGCAGCCGAACAAATGGTATTAGACAAACATGCTTGAGTTGTAATGTATAAAACTTGGGTTAGAAACGATCTAGAAGAGAACTTTTAGGAAGCCATAACGATATCTCCTGTGGGCGAGATATCTCTAAACTATTTCAAATACGCTTCATCATAGCACATAATTCAAACCGACATTCGAATTATTTTTTCTTTATGAAAGAAGTTAGAAAAAACTCTTTTTAAGATAGGCGCTTTTGATTGAAATGAGGCTTAGCTCGATTGTGAGTATTTGAAGGTGCGCGATACAGGATTTCCTCAAGATCTGAAGAACATGTTATGATGGGACGCAAAGTAACTTTTCGAGGCGTTCGCCGTCTAAGAACAAACAAGTTCACTGAATGCGTAGAGGAGTCGCCGGATGGAAATCGTTGAGGAGACGCTCAAGCGGAAGTTCGCCGCCGTAAGAACCTGGTGGCGAGTGACGCGTATCGGAGCCGGTTTATTGTGGGGAGTCGCGGCTCTCTTCCTCATCGCCCTCCTCTGTTTTCATGTGGACAGATTGCATCCTCAGTCCGCTTTTTCAAGAGAGACATGGCGCGCGATCATTCTTGCGACGGGAATCGTCACCGCACTCGCTTTCGGTGTGCGTTCACTCTTAAGGAAACTCTCTGATTCAGACCTGGCGGAGCAGGTTGAGAGACGCTACCCCGTTCTTCGCGAGCGACTGCTCACCACAGTCAGCCTCCTTCCCGCCCTCGCAATGTCCGGCGAAAATCTGTCGCCTGCAGGCTTCTCTCGATCAATGTCGGAGGCGCTCGCGGAAGAGACTTCCAAAGAGGCCAACCCGCTCGATTTTCGTCATGCCGTCAGCCTGAAACCATTTAGAACTTCGTTGTCCGCCTTCGCAATCACGCTCGCTCTCCTCCTGCTTCATCTCCTCTTCGCGCCGCTCGCCTTTGCAAATTGGGTGCGTCGCATGGCGGATCCCCGAAACGATGTTGCGCCCTGGGCGCGAACGCGAGTTTGGGCGCAACCCGCCTCGAACGAAGTGTTGCGAAACTCCGGCGTGGATGTCATCGTCACGACGCAAGGAGTCTCCGCTGAAAACGCGACCCTCTTCATGAAGGCTTCCGGAGATCCGCACGCCCTTGCGCAACCGATTCCCCTTGCGAATCCCATCAACCCTCGAAGCTCCGGATCGAAGAACGCGAACGCTCTCCCGCTCCCAGCTGAAGTATCAAATGAAGGCGACATTCGACAATTTCGCTATCATCTTAAGTCCGTTCCGGAAAATATGACCCTGTACGCGACTTCAAACGACGGCCGTTCAAACGAAAAATTTCTCGTAGTTGAAGATCGCCCGACCCTGCTCAGTTTGCGCCTCACTTACCGATATCCTGCCTACATGCACCGACCTGCGAACTCAACGACAGTGAATAGCGGCGGGATCACAGCTCCGTTCGGAACGGAGGTTGAGATCGGCGGAACAGCCAACAAGCCCCTGAAATCAGTCGAGATGACCCTCAACAACCGCCCTTCCGGCTTTTGGTCCGCCTACGAAAATCGCACCTCCGGACGCATCAATGTACGGCAAGACGGCTTTTACGCCCTGAATTTGACGGACACGCACGGCTTTAAAACTTCCAATCCGCCAAAATACGAAATCGTCGCGCAAAAAGATCAAACCCCGACCGTTCAAATTTCGCGCCCCGCTTCCGACATCGACCTGCAACCGGAGGGCAGCCTTCCTCTCATCGCGCACGCAAAGGACGATTACGGAATCGTCGCATTGCATCTGGTCTATGAGTCCCAATCCGAAGCGGCGATGGGCGGTCATAAAACCGGCGCGAAAGGCAGCCTGCTTTTGCCGGGAGCGGACGGGAAACCGGAAACGATTATCTCGGAGCGTTGGCATATTGCCGGGGTTCATCCGCAGGTCGGCGACACGCTCACCTACTTCGTCTCAGCCACCGACAACGACACGCTTTC
>JAYVOT010000022.1:0-2878 GCA_043757795.1 Chthonomonadaceae bacterium
CCCATGACTAAAGTCACGGTCTCGGTGGCGCTTCGCGCCGTATGTCCTTCGGACATGAGTCGCGACTTGCCTGCCCGTAGGACTGCCATTCCTGTGCCAATTTGCAGGGGCGTCTCTTGTTGAGCATACTCCGAACCTTGTGTATCGTGTGCGAAGCACACACGGCGGAACGCCACCTAGACCGTGACTTTAGGGGCTGTGAAAGTATTCCTAAAAACGTCGATGCGATCATTTTTGTCAGGTCAATATTTGACTGTTTTGTGTCCAGAGGCGGTTCTCCGGGCATCCTGGAAGGATGAGTTTTTCGGAACAGATTTTCTATCGAATACTTTCACAGCCCCTTTAGTCATGGGACTCTCGTTATGACGCTCTGTCGGTTTCGGTTCAGAGTTCAATCAGATTCCAGTTTCATAGTTTCGTGGTTCCCTGAGGGCGCTATGAAACTATGAAAAAGGGGGTCGGGGAGATGAGGGCTTCTCCCGCCTCCCCTCTCCCAGTGAGGAACGAACGTCCAGGAGAGGGGCCGGGGGCATATGCGTTAACTTAAGCCGAAAGTTCTTCTCAAGTGCGCCCCCGGCGCTGAGACGCCGCCCCCAATTTGGGGGGGAAGAGAGCTTTTATTGGGAGTTTTGTGCGTTCTAGATGGATATGCTGGTTGCAAAACTCGGTCGATTTCCGGATTTGAAAGGATTTCCCCCCAAAGTTGGGGGCGGCGTGGAGCGTCGGGGGCGCAATTTAAGTGAGACTCCCAATTGGCGGGGCTTCAAAATCCTTAAGTTAACGCACATTGGGGCCGGGGTTGAGGTGAGTAGTTACGCAGGATGCGTTAAATCGTTTCAAATCATCTCTCATACTATCAACGGATTTCTTTCGGCGCCTCAGCTTGCGATTGCAATCCACGCAAGGAGCTACCTCGGATAGACGCCTTCATAAACGAATTCCGCAGGTCCGGTCATTCGGATCGCTTCGCCCTCTCTCCACTCTATAGTGAGCTTTCCGCCTTTGCTCATAACTGAAATCGGCTCACCTTGCCTGGCGAATCCATGACGAATCGCAGCGACCGCCGCCGCGCAGGCGCCTGTCCCGCAACCCCAGGTTTCGCCTGCCCCTCGTTCCCAAATACGAAGTTCCAGAAGCCCAGCTTCAATCACGCGACACCACATCAGGCTAGTTCGGTCCGGAAAAAGAGGATGAGCCTCTACTTCAGGGCTTAAATTGAAGAAGACCTCATTGTCCGGCAGCGCTTCTACAAACGTAATGGAGTGCGTCGAACCGGTAGAAAGAGCGGTAATTGGGAGCGAATCCCCGCTTTTGAGTGACAGGCGAAAATCCTTCACTTCCTCCAAGCTAACGCTCATTGGAATTTCAGAGGGCGCAAACCGAGGTTGGCCCATGCTGACTTGAACGAGCGAACTTGACCCCCCAGTCGCTACGACGAGGCTCGCGTCGCGCACTCCCGCAAGAGTTTGAACTCGAACGCGATTTGAATTCGCCCCTCCGCGCTCCATCGCGTACCTTGCAACGCATCGCAAGCCGTTCCCGCAAACGTCAGGGGTGCCGTCCGGATTGTACATGCGCATCATCACATCCGCCTGGTGGGTATTGTCTAAAACTAATAGACCGTCTGCGCCAACGCCGAAACGTCTGTCGCACACTCCCATCGCAAGAGCAGACCAGTCATATCCGCTCTCCAATCGCCCGTCGATGAGCACGAAATCGTTTCCAACGCCCTGCATTTTTGTGAATTTGAATTCACTCGCCATAGCTCATCTCCGTTTTCGAAACACGTAGCAAAGCGCTTCGGGGAAAATTGTCTGGGGGCGCAAGCTTAGGCGCGAGCAAAAGGGCGCACGCAACATCGCAGACGTACCCAAAATGAGTGAACTTCGCAAAAAAACGATTAATTAGTGCAACATCGTCCGAAAGCGAGGAGCCGCGTCTTAGCGACAAAGGGACATATATCGTTTTTCGATGAAATAGAAAAAATAGCGATACTGCCCGATCAAACTCTCATCCCCATTAATACGAACACGGGAACGCAACTGTCGCGTTCCCGTGTTCTTCGCACTGACTTCGATTAAAAATCCGCTTCAACCCTTAAGGGCTTCCGCCCCGCCGACAATCTCGGAGATTTCACGCGTTATGCCCGCTTGGCGCGCTCTATTGAGTTGCAAGGTCAAGCCGGTAATCATCTTGCCTGCGTTGTCGGTGGCGGAATTCATCGCTGTCATTCTCGCCCCGTGTTCGCTTGCCACGGACTCCAAAAGCGCCTGATAGACTTGCCCGTCGAGATAGCGAGTGAGAAGCGCTCGGAGCAATTCTTCAGCGGAAGGTTCGAAAAGATAGTCCGTATTCGCCCCTGTAGACGGGGCGGAGTCGGCGACATCCGGCTGTTTGAGGGGCAGGAGTTGCACGTCGGTTGGTTTTTGAGTGATGGCTGTGAAGAAGCGAGTGTAGATCATAAAAAGTTGATCTACGTTTTCAGTTTCAAAAGACTTTCGCAACAGCTTGCTGATCTCTCTCGCCTCTTCAATCGTCGTGCCGGTCATGTTGAGACCGAACTCTTCCACAACGTCAAACCCTCTTCGCCGAAAGAAAGCGATCCCTTTCTTGCCTGCCACGTAAAGTTTGAGACGAGTTTTGTCGTAACCCTTCAGCATCTCCATCGATTTTCTTAAAACCGCAGAGTTGTAGGAACCTGCAAGGCCGCGATCCGCCGTGATGATGAAGAAGCCGACATTTCGGACGGGTCTCGTTGCGAGAAGGGGGTGAGTCACTTCCGAGCCGACCGCAGAGGCGAGTTGAGTGATCAACTCCCGCATCGTTCCGGCGTAGGGGCGAGCGGCTGTAACGCGATCTTGCGCTTTTTTCAGGCGTG
>JAYVOT010000023.1:0-2877 GCA_043757795.1 Chthonomonadaceae bacterium
CGGCTTTGCTAGCGATCTCTCCGTAACCGACTTTGCGATTTGAAGCTTGATGAAGCACGGTTCCGGACATTGTCGTACATTCCGATTCCGGAACTCCCCACGCTTGAGCGGCGGCGGCGATCAGCATTTGCCTGCCTGCGGCTCCCACTCTTCGAAGCGGTTCCCAACTGCTTGGCGTTCCGAAGCTGCCTCCTGAAAACTGGAACCCGAATCTGTTGTCGCAGTCCGCCTGCTCGGTTCGCACCTGCTTCCAATCCGCGTCCAACTCTTCGGCGATAAGCATCGGCATCATCGTCTTGACGCCCTGCCCGATCTCCGGTCTTGCGGATAGGATCGTCACAATGCCGTCAGCCGCGATCCGTAGATATAAGCTCGGCGTGACCGGCGGACCGCCGGGTCCGAAACCCGGTCTTCCTCCTTGCGGAGGTCTGTTCGGCCGTCCGGGAGGCGGCTGTTGCGCGTCCGAATTCGACTCAGGGTAGAGTCCGAGCAACATTCCTCCGCCTGCTATGACGGTGGCTTTTAGAAATGAACGTCGTGTCGTCTCCATTTAGTTCGCTTTGCCTTTCTTGCCGGTTGCAGATTTGGAAGGAGACGTTTTCACTGGAGATTTCGGCGCGTTTTTGTTCTTTGCCGCCGCCTGATGAATCGCCTGTCGGATTCGCAGATAGGTTCCGCACCGGCAGAGATTTCCGTCCATCGCCTCGTCAATGTCTTTGTCGGTAGGCTTCGGATTTCTAGACAACAGAGCCGCCGCCGACATGATTTGCCCCGCCTGACAGTAGCCGCATTGCGGAACGTCTATCTCCTGCCATGCTGTTTGCAACGGGTGCGAACCGTTGGGGGAGAGACCTTCGATCGTCGTGATTTTTGCGTTTGCAACGGAACCTGAGGGGGTGATGCAGGAGCGCGAAGCGACGCCGTTGACATGCACCATGCAGGCGCCGCACTGCCCGATGCCGCATCCGTACTTCGTTCCGTGGAGTTTTAGTTCGTCCCGAAGCGCCCACAGCAACGGCATCTCCGGCGGACCCTCCACTGTGACGGACCGTCCGTTGACGGTAAATTTAATCGCCATATTTTTCCTCCGAATTATCTTTGTTGGTCTGAGTTTCACACTAATTGGATGCGAAGATATTCACTGCCGTACCGGCGGATTCCTGCATGGCGATCCAACTTCAATGGCGCGTATATCGGAAATAGGAAGCGGTTGATATTCACGCGAACCTGCGCATTGGCTTGGGGATATGGAACTCGATTTGCCTCTGGGATTGCGGTTCCGCTAATGAGCAGAGCCGACTGCCATGTTCTTTGAAGTCCTATTTAGAAAATGTTCTATCCTGTTCCTGTCAAGGTTCATGCTAGAAAGGTTCAGGCAAATCAGGTAGAATCCAGCATCACCTGCAAACGAGATTAAAAACCATGAACTACAATCCTGAAATACACCCGCATCGTCGATACAACCCGCTCTCAGGAGACTGGGTTCTGGTATCGCCTCATCGGACGCTTCGCCCGTGGCAAGGTCAGCGCGAAACGGCTTCCTTAGAGAAGAGACCTGAGTACGACCCGCAGTGCTACCTCTGCCCCGGCAATGCAAGAGCGGGAGGCGCGACCAATGCCGTTTATGATGAGACTTATGTTTTCACGAACGATTTTGCGGCGCTTCTCCCGGACACTCCGATGCAGGGGGCGGTAAATTCCGACCTTTTTCGGAGTGAGCCTGTGCAGGGAGAGTCACGCGTAATCTGTTTCTCGCCCAGACACGATTTGACTTTGCCGGAGATGAGCGTGGAACAAATCAAAAAAGTGGTGGACGTCTGGGCGCATCAAGCGGAGGAGTTAGGTCGGAAATATCTTTGGGTGCAGATTTTTGAGAACAAAGGGGAGGCGATGGGTTGCTCCAACCCCCACCCTCACGGGCAGATTTGGACGGGAAATTTTCTGCCGAAGCTACCCGCTCAAGAAGACGCGATGCAGAGGGAGTATCTTCGGAAGAATGACGCCATCCTGCTGATGGACTATTTGAAACAGGAGCTTGAGACTAAGACGCGCGTCGTGACGGAGAATGCGCACTGGGCGTTATTAGTTCCCTATTGGGCTGTTTGGCCCTTCGAAACGATCTTGATTCCCAAGCGCTCAATCAAACGATTGCAGGAGATGCTTGCAGAGGAGAGAGTCGCCTTGGCGGAGATACTGAAGAACGGCTTGACCCGCTTCGACAATCTGTTCGACACGAGTTTCCCTTATTCAATGGGTTGGCACGGCGCTCCGAATGAGCAGGGCGACTTCGATCACTGGCAACTTCACGCCCATTTCTTTCCTCCGCTCCTCCGCTCCGCCTCAGTGCGAAAGTTCATGGTGGGCTATGAATTGCTCGCCGAACCTCAACGCGACCTCACCCCTGAACAGGCGGCGAAACGATTGCAAGAACTGTCGGTCACGCATTATAAATACAGGAGGTAAGGGAGATGATAATCTTAGGGATTGATCCTGGAACAGCAACGACGGGATATGGATTGGTAGAAAAAATAGGCGGTACAGTCAAGTATATCGCTTGCGGAGTCATACTCACGGAGAAGAACACACCCTCGCCGGATCGCCTTGAGTCGATCTATCGTCAACTGAACGCAATCATCGCCGAGTATCAGCCGGATGAGATCGCCACGGAACAACTTTTCTTCAGCAACAACGTGACGACGGCTCTGCAGGTTGGGCGAACCATCGGGGTAGCGCTGTTGACGGCGGCGCAAAAAGGGCTTCCCTGGACAGAGTATCGTCCGGCTGAAGTGAAGATGGCGGTCGCCGGCTATGGAGCCGCTGAAAAAAAGCAGGTTCAATATATGGTGAAACAACTTCTCAATCTCGACAAGGTTCCGA
>JAYVOT010000024.1:0-2876 GCA_043757795.1 Chthonomonadaceae bacterium
CGGCTGCAAAACAGGCGAGGCAAAGATCACGCAGGGATACAAACTGCCCTGCAAGCGAATTATTCATACGGTCGGTCCAGTTTGGAACGGCGGATCGAAAGATGAAGAGACTCTGCTTGCGAACTGCTATCGCAACAGCTTCGCCCTCGCATTGGACAACAACTTGAAAAGCATTGCTTTCCCTGCAATCAGCACGGGAATCTACCGCTTCCCTCTCCAACTCGCAACAAAAATCGCCTTTGCAGAAGCGGAAGAGTTCCTAACAAACAATCCGACTTTTGAAAAGGTAGTCTTCGTGTGCTTCGATTTGGCTACTTTTGAATGCTACCGTAAGCTAGAACTTGAGCGTTCGATTTGAGTTCACAAGTAAAGGAACCATAACAAATCACCTGGTTACGCTACTTCGCGCAACGTCAATGCGGGAATCTTCCTGCTTTGCGCCCCCGGGCGACAGTCTTGTCCCCAAAGTCGGTGGCAGACTTTCGCCTCAAGTCTCAATCGCGTAAGTGCAAGTAATATGAAGGAGTCTCAAAAGGAGTCCCAAAAAATATTTTTCTCTCCCCTATCGTTCTCCTTTTCCTGAGTCTCTTGTCTTCTAGGAGCAAAGAAACGGAACAATGCCATTTGCAAACGCACAAACTGAAGATCTGGTAATCGCCTCGCTGTTGGGAGACCTACGCGCTTTTGACCTGCTCGTCTCGAGGTTTAGAAGTGCAGTGATGACGGTTGCGAAGCAGTATGCGGAATCAAGTGAGCTTGCGGAAGACATCGTCCAAGAGGTGTTTATAACGGCATACAACGCACTGCCGCAGTTGAGCGATCCCGGCAGTTTTCCGAGTTGGCTTTACTCCATTGCAAGACGGCGAGCGATTCGAATCTCTCAAAAAAGTCGAAGAGTTCAGCCGTTGGAGGCATCGCTTCTGGAGTGTATGATCTCGAAGTTCGCTTCAGAAACCCAACTGGAACCTGAAGAAGAGTGCATTGAAAGATTGGAGCAAGATTGGATCTGGGAAAGAGTTCGCTCCCTCAAAGAAGAATACCGATTGCCGATCCTGCTCCACTATCAGTCTGAGATGAGCGTTCGAGAGATCGCAGAGTTCTTGGCTATTAGCGAAACGACAGTGAAATGGAGATTGTATCAGGGCAGACAGAAACTGAAAAATCTTTTGGCTGAACTGGATTCTTTGGAACACAAAATCTAAATAGTTGCGTCAAGTTCTAAGCCTGGATGTACCTTTTATCCAAAAAACGCTCTCGCCGATTACGCATTTGCAAAGCGGCTCTGCCCGATGGAAATGTCCAAAGGTGCGCTTCTTTCGTATCTAGCTCGAAGGGCGGATCTCGCCGGAGGCGCTATAGCGAAAAAGCGCTGCCGTCGTGACAGTCGGTAATGGCGCTTAGCGTTTCGTCCGTAAGAGGCTAATCCTTTTTGAGAGCGAGCTGGACGATAAGGCGGAAGCGCAAGTCGAATCTGAGTTCCAGATTGATTGAGCGATGAATAATACGAATCTTAGGAGACATGAAAAATGGGAAGAAATAAAGAGGAGAGCATGAATATCCGCAAGATACGGCGCCTCCTGCACGAAACGAAGAAGATAGCGGAAACTGCGAGCTTGACAGGCAGCCTTCAAGGCGGCGCTAGAATTGCGATCCGACAATACAACTCGATACGCAACCACTTGCAAGAGACAGGCGCTATTCCGGAAGACCTCTTTCAAGAGCTTGACGAGGACGAATGCAGTTTCGACGAGCTAGGCGTCACTGTGGCGATGCTTGACGGTTATCTGGAAGAAGATGAAGAAGAGAGTCCGCTAGTGAATACGGAAGGCGGCGGCGATGCGTCCGGGGACGAACGCAGCAGAAATCGCGAACATCGAAACAAATCGTTTGATAAGAGTTGGGAGAAGAGTTGGGGGAAATCCGGCAGATGGGGAAATTGGGTCGATCAGGACGAGTTTCGAGAGCTTCGGGAACTGGGTGATCTCATTCGTAGGCACATGCCGGATTTCGCAGCAGGGTTTCAGTTTTCAAGCCAGCCCCAACCGCCCGCTCCGCCAAAAGCGCCGTCTCCGCCCAACGCCCCCGCTCCGCCTTCCGGAGAAGTCGGAAGTGACTATAGTTCCGTGGAGGCGGATGCGGAACTTCGGAGCATTGCCGAGCAATTGCAACGAGAAGACTTGACTTATGATGAGAGGATGCATCTGACCGGACGGATAATCGAACTCACTCGGCGATAAAGCGTATTTCAAAGTTCGTGAGATTCAGGGTTTGGGCTGTCTGGATTTGGAAGCGCTCTGCGCTTAGCCGGGTGTTGAGATGAAAACACCCGGCACAAATTTGAAAAAAGGCTTGCCCGATGCGAAGATTTCCAACGTTGCGGGTTGTATTATCCGCCCGAAGGGCTTCCCGCCGAAGGCGCTATAGCGAAAAAGCTCTGCCCTTCGTGACGATTGACAACGATGCAATACATCTCGTCGGTCTAAGGGTGTTCCGCCGATTGCGCATTTGCAAAGGTCTTGCCCGTCGTGACGATTCGCATCTCTCTTACTCCTCCTTCTCCCGCAGCGCGGGAGAAGGAGGTCGGGGGTCGGGGGGATGAGGGCTTCCCGCCACAAAGTCGCTTGCCTCTGCCTCCCCTCTCCTAGCGTGCGAAGCAAGCGCCCAGGAGAGGGGTCGGGGGCATATGCGTTAACTTAAGGGTTTTGAAGCCCGGTTAGCTGGGAGTTTCACGTAAATCCCGCCCCCAATTTTGGAGGAAAATCCTTTTAAATCGGGAATTCAACCCTGATTTGCAACCAACATATCCGCCTAGAACGGTAAAAACTCCCAATAGAAGCTCTCTTCCCCCCGAAATCGGGGGCGGCGTGGAGCGCCGG
>JAYVOT010000025.1:0-10627 GCA_043757795.1 Chthonomonadaceae bacterium
TCCGCACGATCCCTCTCAGCACTACACTTTTCGAGATGGAAAAATGTTGAATGGATTAGTCGTGGTAGCCTATGCCCTGAAAGATGTCAATCCGGGCGACGGCGGATTTGCCTGCATTCCCGGAAGTCACAAAGCGAATTTCAGGTTGCCGACGGGGTGGGCGGATATGTCGGAAAAACTGAACCCTTGCGTGATCGCAACGCCCTGCAAAGCCGGAGACGCTGTGCTATTTACCGAGGGGTTGACGCATGGCACGCTCCCGTGGCGAGGCAAGGATCAACGAAGAACCCTCTTTTTGAAGTACAGTCCCAACTTCGCTTCATTTAGCTCGAACTATTACGATCTCGCCTCTTTTCCGAATGTAGATGATGAGACTCGAAAGATGTTGGAGCCGCCAAATGCGAGATATACCGGGCGGGGGATGAAAAGCACGGATTACAAATGAGCCAGAGCCTTGCCGCGGAATGTGTCAAGTGAAATGAGAGAAATCATAGAAACTATTTTCGTATATTCGCCTCCGCTTCTAAGCCGAAGGTTTGTTCTCGGTTCACTCCTCTCTCATTCAAGTTTGCAGCGCTGCATCTGCGTCCTAGCGGAGCAAACGGAACAGAACACCGGCTTCTTCTCTCTACCCTCCAGGGCTAGCGCATCTAAATTTTTTGACCTTTGCATCTCATCAGCCAATAAAATTGATAGTCATACCCCAATTTATGGTTGTCTACAGACCGAATTCAACGGGCATTTTCGATGGAGAAGGGAATGAGTTTTAACTGTTGATATTTGTTGGCATTTGCTGAATTGAATTTAGATGCGCTAGCCCTGTCTACCCTCTTCCCTACCTTGACCTCCAACTGACTGATAGGCTATACTCTTCCTAAGAAAAGTTTCCAGTGGAGATAAGGGAGAAGAGGAATTTGATAACGCCGCAGAGGTACCGAGAGATGGGTTTGAACGATGGCGAATATGATAAAATACTCGCTATTTTGAAGCGAGAGCCAACGATTACGGAACTTGGGATGTACGCCGTGATGTGGTCGGAGCACTGCGGATACAAATACTCTCGACCGGTGCTCGCGCTATTCAAAACCTACAAAGAGGCGCAAGAAAAGGGCGAGCTTGAGAACGCTGGAGTGATTCCCCTTGATGAGAACCTCGGCATCGTCTTCAAAGTCGAATCGCACAATCACCCCTCCGCGGTCGAACCTTTTCAGGGCGCCGCAACCGGCGTGGGCGGAATCCTGCGAGATATCTTCACAATGGGCGCACGCCCCATCGCCAACCTCAACTCCCTCCGATTCGGTCCTCTTGAAGACGCACGAAATCGCTATCTGTTCGCAGGCGTCGTCTCCGGGATCAGCCACTACGGAAACTGCGTCGGAGTGCCGACAGTTGCCGGAGAAATCTATTTTCACCCCTGTTATAGCGGAAATCCCCTTGTCAATGCGATGGCGGTCGGGGTGGTAGACCTGAAAAAAGTGGCGAGCGCCGCGGCGAAAGGCATAGGGAATCCGGTCATCTACGTCGGGAGCGCCACCGGAAAAGACGGCATTCACGGCGCGACTTTTGCGAGCGTGGAACTTGGGCCGGACAGTGAAAGCAAACGCCCGAACGTGCAGATGGGCGACCCTTTTTTGGAAAAATTGCTCATCGAGGCGACTTTGGAAGCGCTGGAGTCCGGCGCAGTCGTCGGAATCCAGGATATGGGAGCGGCAGGACTGACCTGCTCCACCTGCGAAACCGCCGCGAAAGCTGGAAACGGAATGGAAATCGACGTTCGCAAAGTGCCGCTTCGAGAAGAGGACATGACCGCCTATGAGATCATGCTTTCAGAGTCTCAAGAGCGGATGCTTTGCATCGCAGAGAAGGGCAAAGAGCAGGTCGTCCTCGACATCTTCAAAAAATGGGGCTTGAACGCCGCAGTCATCGGCGAGGTGACAGGCGACGGATTGACCCGAATATTGGACAATGGCGTCGTAGTAGCGGAAGTTCCTTCGAAGTCCCTCACTGACGACTGCCCGGTCTATACTCTTGAAACGGAAGAGCCTGCTTACATTAAAGAGATTCAAAAATTCGACTTCTCCGCTCTCCGAGAGCCTCGTTTGGAAGAGATGCAAGACGAGGCAGAAGAGGTTGAAGAAGAGGCTGAAGAAGAAACCGAGGAAGCGGTGGAGAAGTGGGAATCGGAGGGAAACGTTGAAACGGTTTTCACTGAATCCGAACAGTTCTTGACCTACTCCGAGGCGCTGGCAAAATTGCTCGACTCCCCGTCAATCGGCAGCAAAGCCTGGGTGACGGAACAGTACGACAGCATGGTGCAAACTCAGACCGTCCACTTGCCGGGGTCCGACGCCGCTGTGATGCGAATTCGCGGGACTGAGAAGGGCATCGCTCTGAAGCTGGACGGCAACGGCAGATACGGATATCTCGACCCTTACGTCGGGGGGTTGATCGCAGTGGCGGAGGCGGCTCGAAACGTCGTTTGCGTCGGAGCGCGACCTGTGGCGGTGACGGACAACTTGAATTTTGCGAACCCGGAAAAACCGACCGGATTCTGGCAGTTCCGCCGAAGCGTCGAGGGGCTTGCGGCCGCGACCGAGGCGCTTGGAACGCCGGTCGTCTCCGGGAACGTTTCCTTCTACAACGAGACTCCCGCCGGACCGATATTCCCTACGCCGACTATCGGCATGCTGGGAATTCTGGACGACGTGAACCGCCGTTGTCAGGCTGCTTTCCGCCCGGAAGGCGAAGGCGATACCATCGTTCTACTCACCGCTTACGACGATCCGACCGGCGGACTCGGCGGCAGCGAGTACCTCAGCATCGTTCACAGTGTCGAGGCTGGAATCCCTCCGAAGCTCGATCTTGAAGGCGAAAAGCGATTGCACAGCGTCATATTGGAATCGATAGGAGAAGGGTTGTTCGCGTCCTGTCACGATGTCTCCGATGGCGGACTTGCCGTTACGCTTTCAGAGTGTTGCATTCTCAGCGATCAGGGCGCCTGGATTCTGCTGAACCCGACGGAGTTCCCCGGCGAACTGCCACCTTCGGCAACGCTCTTCGGCGAGGCTCAGGGGCGGGTCGTCGTGACGGTCCGAAACGAAAAACAGTTCGGCAAACTCAAAGAGCGCGCCGAACTAGCTGGCGTCCGAGCGACTTGGATTGGAACGATCGGCGGCGAAAATCTGCGAATCGCGATGGGACCCGACGTTCTAATCGACACTCCCGTCGCAACGCTTGCGGCAGTCTCGGCAAACGCAATCCCGCGCCGCATGAGCTTATAACCGCGAAAGACGAGAGTTGGGAACAGCCTATCACGCATAAAGGATACAGCCGGATTTGAGATTCACCGATCAAACAGCGCCGAAATTTCAACTGATTGACAGTCTGAAGATTAAGAAAATGAAGGCTACGCAGATATGATTCGAGTGAAAATCTGCTGTATCAAGAGCGTGGAGGAGGCGCGAATTGCGGTGGAAGCGGGGGCTTCAGCGCTGGGGTTCGTGTCGGCAATGCCTTCGGGGCCCGGCGTAATCTCCGAATCGGAAATCGCTGAAATTGTCAAGACAGTCCCGCCTGCAGTAGGAACATTCCTTCTCACCTCAAAACGATCCTCAGCGGAGATAATAAAGCAACATAAGGTATGCAGGACGAACACGATTCAATTTACAGACTCCCTGCCTCTGGAAGAACTCCTCAAGCTGAAAGAATCATTGCCAGGCGTCTCGCTCGTGCAAGTCATTCATGTGACGGGAGATGAGTCGATTGAAGAGGCTGTGGCGGTCGCGCCTTTTGTCGATGCGATCCTGCTCGATTCCGGGAACCCGAATCTCGCGGTAAAAGAGTTGGGCGGAACAGGGCGCGTGCATAACTGGAATCTCAGCAGACAAATTCGCGATGCCGTTTCAGTTCCAATTTTTCTTGCAGGCGGTTTGCGCCCCGACAACGTCGCGGAGGCGATCGTAAAAGTGAACCCGTTCGGTCTCGACCTCTGCTCAGGCGTTCGCACGAACGATAATCTTGTGCCGGCAAAACTGAAGGCGTTCATGGCTGCTGTGAAATGACTGCGTAACAGGAATAAAAAATTCAACAATTTGAAGTCATTCTGTACAACTGTGCATGAAAATCCAACACTTCAATCCGGCTAGCTGTGGTATAATTTCGGCAGGCGAAAGAGACGCGTATATCGGGTTCTCAATTGAGAGCGAAACTCTCACGATGCCTGTTCCGAATGACAAACCCGGCAGAGGATTAGGTCTTGAACTATTTCAAAAGACTGCTCGGTTACTTGAAACCCTATCGCAAACAGGTCTCACTCGCAGTCCTGCTTTTGCTAGGCACGACGATCACGCCCATAGCGCTCCCCAAAATCGTCGGCTTCACCATCGACGGACCTCTCGCGCACAAAAACCTCGGTCAACTCAACATCGTGTTCTGGTCGATCATCGCCCTCTACTTCACACGCGGACTCATCTCTTTCGGACTGAACTACATGATGAACTGGCTGGGGCAACGCATCGTCTTCGATCTGCGCTATCAGTCCTATCGTCACCTCAACCGCCTCTCGCTCTCCTACTACGACACCCGGCAGACCGGCAAAATTATGGCGCGACTGACCGGCGACATAGACACGATTCAGTACATGATCTCCGGCGGGTTCGTCACGTTTCTAGCAGACCTATTCAGCGTGCTCGCCCTCCTCATCGTCCTCTTTCGCAGCGAGTGGCGCCTCGCCTTCGTCGCGCTCGCCGCGCTGCCCTTCTACGTGCTGAACTACAAATTGTTCATCCGCCACATTCGCCCCATCAGCGTCGAACTGCGAGAGCGCTGGGACGCCATGCTGGGAGTATTGCAAGAAAAACTGGCGGGTATCAGCGTCGTGAAGGCGTTCGTCCGAGAAGATTTCGAGACGGAGCGGTTTATGAAGACCGTTCAAGACAACTTCGACCTCGGCATGAAGCAGATGCGATTGAACCGGACTCTTGGAACAGTCGCACAGATCATTCGCGCGATCGGAGTGGGTTCCGTGCTCTGTTACGGAGGAAATCTCATCCTTCATCGCCAAATGCACATTGGAGATTTGATTGCGTTCAACGGATGGATCGCGTTTCTCTACGATCCCGCAGTGCGCCTCGTCGATTTCAATGTGACTCTGCAGTGGGCGGGAGCGGCTCTTGACCGAATTTTTGAGACGCTCGATACCCGCCCGGAGATCAGCGACACGCAAGACGCCGTCTCTTTGCGAAACCTGAAGGGGCGAGTCTGCATCGAGAACGTCAGCTTCGGATACGACTCGGACACGACGGTTCTACACAATATGAATCTTACTGTCGAGCCGGGAGAAGTCATCGCGATCGTCGGTCCTTCCGGAGCGGGGAAAACGACTCTTGTCAGCCTCATCGCGCGTTTCTACGACGTGACGGAGGGGAAGATCACTCTCGACGACGTGGATTTGAACAAAGTTCGGCTCGACTCAGTTCGAAAACAGATCGGAACCGTCAGTCAGGAGAGTTTGCTCTTCTCCGTTACCCTCAGAGAAAACATTCGCTACGGAAGACAGGACGCGACCGACCTGCAGATTTTTCAAGCCGCTAAAAACGCGGATCTATATGAGTTCATTTTGAACCTGCCGCAGGGCTACGACACGAAAATCGGCGAGGACGGCATCAAACTCTCAGTGGGACAGAAGCAACGAATGAGCATCGCAAGGGCGACTCTCACCGACCCGCGCATCTTGATTCTCGACGACGCGACCTCCGCCCTCGACAGCAAAACGGAGGCGAACGTGCAGGGCGCACTGGAACGATTGATGAAGGGCAGAACCTGCTTCGTCATCGCGCATCGCCTCTCCACGATTATGAACGCCGACCGAATCGTCGTGATGGACGCCGGCAAAATCGTGGACGTCGGGACGCACGATGAGCTTGTCGTTCGCCCCGGAGTCTACCAGAATCTTTACAACGAACAGTATCGCAGCGCCCATGAAAAAGCGCTGGAGACGCTCTTCGCTTGACGCAAACAGGAAGAAGGGTGTCGAAGGAAACGGGTGTCAGGAGTAGAAGATCGCCTCCCCCGGCTCTGAAGCGCTGACCTCAATGCGCAACTTTGCTCTCGGCGCTCCCCTCCTGTAAAAAATGCCTCCGCGCTTTGCGTTTGCAATCTCACTCGGCGCTGAAACGCCGACCCCTCTTAGTCAAGGAGGCGAACATTGGGAGCCTTGCTAAGGCGCATCCCCGGCGAAGCGCCAGGGCATTCAGTACAGTTCGCAAGTCAAAATACGCAAGGAGTGAACACCGATATGGCTAACAGGATTTACCAGCTGAAAATTTCTTTGGATGGAATAACGCCCCAGATATGGAGGCGCGTTCTTGTTCCTGCCGACATCTCTCTTCTCGAACTCCACGGAGTGATACAGACTGTGTTCGGGTGGATGGACTATCATATTCATCAATTCTTTCCTACGGCATTGCCGCGAATTCTTGATCAATTCAACGAAACTGAAGATCCCGAAGAGCTTGCGAAGATCGAACTGCAACTCCCTCTCTCCAAATGCTTGACAAGCATCAAAAGCAAGATGAAGTACAACTATGACTTCGGAGACGATTGGGAGCATACGATCGCGCTTGAGAAGATAGCGGAGAGGGATCCCACTATTTCCTACCCTATTTGCATCGGCGGAAAGCGAGCCTGTCCGCCCGAAGACTGCGGCGGAGTCTGGGGCTACAAGGAACTCCTTAATACGCTCGCCGATCCGGATCATCCGGAACACGAAGAGATGATGGAATGGACGGACGGAGGAATCGACCCGGAAGAGTTCGAGTTGGGTGATGCCAATTTGTCTTTGCACATTGATAAGATCGAGAACATGCGCAAAGCACACCTGATGGAAGCGGATTCTCTGAACGTGCTAATTCTCGGTAAGGCGAAGGGGATTAGAATCGTCGATGTTCGCGGAGCGGTAAAGATCACGAAGCTTGAGGAAGGCGTCGAGAAAGCCGAGTATAGCGGAGCGCGTGACGACTATGAAAAATCGCATATCCCCGGTGCAGTCTATATCGACTGGACGACCGACATCGTTGATTTGGACGATCCAGTCCCCGTGCAGATATCCGGGCCGGAGAAGTTCAAAGCGACGATGGAAGCCGCCGGAATCGGCGACGACGATGTGATAATCCTCTACGATTCGCATCCGGCTTCTCAGTTCGCAACTCGCCTCTGGTGGGCTTTGCGATACTACGGGCATGTGCGTACGCTTGTTTTAAACGGCGGATGGAAAGAGTGGTTGGCGCAAGATCTGCCGGTCACCTCAAAAGCGACGCCCAAAATCAAGAAAACCTTTACTCCTGTGGCGCATCCGGAAATGAAAGTTTCAGCGGAGGAGATCGTGAAAAGACTCAAATCCGGTTCCATCACCCTCTATGATGTCCGGGACGAAGCCCAATTCGAGGGAAGGGTTCGTCGAGGAAAAAGAGGAGGACGGATTCCGAGCGCGACGCATCTTCCTAAAGAGAGTTTCTTTGACGAGGACGGCTTGTTTCTCTCGCAAATGGAAATGATGCAAATCGGTGTCGACGTTCCTTTTGGCGAAACAGAAGACCCGGTCGCATATTGCAATGGAGGGGTTGCAGCGACGACCGCCGTTTTCGCTTTCTCCCTGATTGGCTACAACAATTTCCCGATCTATGACGGCTCGTGGAACGAATGGTCGGAGCGGGAAGATCTTCCTGTCGAATTGCCTCCAAAGAAGACGGGAGTCTGAATCAATTTGAAACCCGTCAACCGAGAGCCCTTGAGATTGAGATTGAGATTGAGATTTAAATTGGATCGACAAAGCGCGATTCCCGTCGTTTTGCTTGCAATGTCCTTCATGGCAGGGTGTGACAAAGACAATGCTGCGATACCTGCAAGGAACGTCAAGAAATCGTTCCTGTTTTCAGATGTGACGGACAAGTCCGGCATAGACTACAAATGGACGATTCCGGGTAGTCGTCCCCTCAATATTCTTCAGACGATCGGCAACGGTTGCGCCTTTTTAGACTATGACAACGACGGAAACCTGGACATTCTGTTGGTGGGGACGCAACTAGCGCTCTATAAGGGAGACGGCAAAGGCGGCTTCACGGATGTCACGAAGAAGTTGGGACTGGATAAATTGACGGGACATTTTCTGGGTTGCGCTGTGGGGGATGTCGACGGAGACGGCTACGACGATCTCTACATCAGCGGATATCGCACGGGACTTTTACTTAAAAATGAACGCGGCGAGAGATTCACGGACGTTTCCAAACAGTCAGGTATTGCGCCGCAACCCTGGGGAACCTCTTGCGCCTTTGCTGAAACCGTTCCCGGCTCCCGCAAGCTAGACCTCTACGTCGGCAACTACGCAGTTTTCGGGCCGAACGAGGTGCAACTCTGCAAAGAAGGGTCATTGATGACCTCTTGCGGGCCGCGCTACTACAAAGAGATCCCGGGAGTTTTCTATCGCAACGACGGCAAGGGACATTTTACGGACATTACGAAAGCGACTGAAGCCAAACCTTCTAGAGGCAGAACTCTCGGCGTTGCTTTTGCGGATTTCAACGGCTCCGGCAGACCGGGTCTTGCGCTCGCCAATGATGAGAATCCGGGCGACCTGTTCGAGCCGTTGCAAGGAAACGCGCCAAAATTCAAAAATATCGGACAAAGTTCGAGCGTAGCCTATGATCGAGACGGAAACGTACACGGCGGAATGGGAACGGATTGGGGCGATTACGACAATGACGGCAAGCTTGATCTGTTCGTAGCGACGTTTTACGGGGAGGTGAAATGTCTTTACAAAAACAACGGAGATTCGAGCTTCAGCGAAGTGGGGATTCCGACTGGTTTGGGGGCGCTTACTTCGCCGTATGTGGCTTTCGGTTGCAAATTCATCGACTACGACAACGACGGCTGGCTTGACATCGCGATTGCGAACGGTCATGTACAAGACAACATTCAAGACATCAATCACGTTGCGACCTATCTTGAGAGTTTTCAACTCTTCCGAAATCGCGCGATATCGCCGACGGGGTTTGAGGAGGTAAGCGGGTCATGCGACCCAAAAGCGATTCGTCCTATTGTCGGAAGAGGCTTGGCTTCCGGCGATTACGATAATGACGGACGAGAAGACCTCTTGATCGTGGACTCGGAAGGAAAACCGCTTTTGCTTCATAATGACGCTTCCAATGGATCGCACTGGTTGGGAGTTAAACTGGAGGGGCGAAAGTCTAATCGCGATGGATATGGCGCGATCCTCACTCTAAAACTTGGAGGGCGCACGCTAGTCCGGCACTGTCATAGCGACGGCTCCTATCTGTCCGCCTCCGACAAGCGCGTCCGCTTCGGCCTGGGAGCCTCCGCGAAAGTCGAAGAATTGACGGTGAAGTGGCCGAGCGGTGAAAAAACAGTCTATGCGAACCCGCCCGCAGATAAATATATTTCTCTTGTCGAAGGCGACAAAGAGGTTCATTAACCTTCTAATCGGCGCTGCACGCTGAATCAAGAGCTTTGCGCCGTCTGAGCGAATTCGTGCGAGATTCTTAAGCCGGAGCGTCCCGAAAACCTAATTTCGACGCCTGCTTGAAGCGAGAGCTTTCCCCAAATTGCGGCTCTTTCGTATTTGAGATAGTTAAGTTTGATTCCAGGTTGCATACGTGTTATGCATTCGCACCGTTCGTTATCAGAAAGCGCGCTCTCACCCAACCGACATGAATAAAAACGATGGCTATATAGACGAACCGGCTACAGCAGACGAAATGAAGGGATCTCCGCCGAAAGCGAATATCTTCATAGAGTTAAAATCCGCGGGTCTGGCAATTTGGAGCAAAATAGGACTTGTTGCCATGATGAGCGTCACCTGGGCGCTTTTCGTTTCGTTTCCGCTTTCGCTCTCCTTATGGATGCCGAGTTTTCTTCCTCCTATCGTTCGATACCTTCCCATTAGTCTCATTCCCATTTTCGGCGCGATTCCTGCTGTGGGAGCCGCAGTCGTCGCGCAGGAGATTGCCATGCTCAGAGAGGCGTCCTATGCGATCTTCTGGCGCGAGGGCTGGCAGCTAGGAGCGCTCTCAATTCGCCTGGCTCTCATTCATTGGGCGACTGCGGCGGGGTTGATGTTCTCGTTTTGGTTCTACTTGCGAATCTCGCACTGGAGCGGACGCGTTGCGCTTCTAGTCTGCTTTTACGCCTCTCTGTTCTGGCTCATGATGGCTATCTACCACTATCCGCTGTTAGTGGCGCAGGAGAGCGGCGTTTTCGATGAGCCGGGGCGAAAAGCGAAACGCGGTGTCGCAGCGGTAATCCGACGTTCTTTTTATCTCGTCGTGGGCAGCCCGATCTATTCGTTCGCGTTGTTGGCGTTCCTTGCCCTTTTCGCCGCCCTTTCGCTCTTCACCGCCGTCTCTCCGATCCTACTCTGGGGAGGCTCTTTCGCGCTTTTCTCCTGTTTTTCAGCCCGCGCCCTTCTTGTTCAATATGCGATACTGCCTGCCCCTACCCTCTACAAAAAAGAGTCTGGAGCAGTCATGAATGATCGATGAGACGCACTATCGAAATTATTCTTCTACCGGGCGCTTGCTTCAAAATGAGCGCATCCATATCGGCTCTGCGTTCC
>JAYVOT010000026.1:0-2865 GCA_043757795.1 Chthonomonadaceae bacterium
CTCCCGCATCTGCAAACGCTTTGTATTCTTCGTGGCTCATAAGACTTGAGAGTTCTCCAACGTCGCTAAGTTTGACTTTGATAAGCCAACCTGCGCCGAAAGGATCTTCATTCACTATCTCAGTGCTCTTTTCAATAGCGGAGTTGACTTCGATGACGTTGCCGGAGACAGGAGAGTAAAGTTCGGAAACCGCTTTGACGGACTCGACTTCGCCGAATTTCCCTTCGGCTTTGAGCGTTGCTCCGACTTCAGGAAAATCGAGATAGACGATATCGCCAAGCTCGGACTGAGCGTGATCCGTGATTCCCACTATCGCGACATCTCCCTCGACTCTTACCCACTCATGTGTCTTGCAATATTTTAGATCGACCGGTACGGACGCCATGAATTCACTCCTTTTCCTTGCTCAGCAAGCTCTTTTTTGGAACGATGACGGCAGTGGCGCGTCTATCGCGGATAGCGATCTCCACCTTCGAGCCGTTGATTGCGAACTCGGATGCCACATACCCCATTGCAACGCTCGTGTTCAGCGTCGGAGAAAAAACGCCGCTTGTCACCACTCCGACATGAACGTTTTCCACATAAATATTATACCCCTGACGCGGCTGAATCCGCTCTTCGGATCGCAGTCCGACGAGCTTCCGCACCGCCCCTTTTCGCTTGCATGCCGCAATCGCTTCAGAGCCGGTAAACTCCCCTTTTCCCAACTTGACAGCCCACATCAAACCCGCTTCAACCGGCGAAGACGTGTCGTCGATCTCATGCCCGTACAGAGGATAGCCGGCTTCAATCCGTAGCGCGTCTCTCGCTCCAAGCCCGCAAGCAATCGCACCCGAGTTCAAAAGGGCGTTCCATATCTCTTCGGAACGAGGGGCGGGAACGATCAGTTCAAAACCGTCTTCTCCCGTATATCCGGTTCTGCAAAAAGTCGTCTTAGCGCCGCACAGAGTCCCTGTCGCATACTGAAAACGCTTTAGCTTAAGCAAAGTAGGTTCGCCGGCAAGATTTGCGACTAGAGAACAGGCTTCGGGACCCTGAACGGCGATCATCGCGGTCTCTTCCGTCTCGTCCGCTATCTCCGTGTTTTTGGTAAGATTTGAGCGCAACCACTTCAAGTCTTTTTCCGTGTTCCCAGCGTTGATCACCACGAGATAAGAGCTTGAGGTTTCTCGATAGACGATAATGTCGTCGATGATCCCGCCGTCTTTATTCGTCAACAAGGAGTATTGCGCTTCGGAGGGTTTCAGCGCTTCAACGTCATTCGAAGTGAGGGATTGCAGAAATCCGGTTGCGCCTACCCCGCTGACGATTATTCGCCCCATATGGCTTATATCGAATAGGCCTGAGTGCGATCTAACCGCCCTCGCCTCTTCGAGAATGCCAGTATAGAGAACAGGCATAGCCCAGCCTGCGAAGTCCACTATCTTCGCATTCAGACTGGTGTGAGCTGCATACAATGGCGTCTGTTTCAACGATCTTGCTCCTCTTGCAAATCTCTATCCGATTGTTCGTGACCTACCGATTTCGGGAATTCCTTTTTCATAACCTCTTTGTTTTTGTCCGCTGATGCGTTAGCGCCTCCCCCCGCTTCACTCGACTTCAATGTCGCCCTCAAAGGGATTCCCGCTATGCCGCGAACTGTGAGCGCTTCTGAGGAGTATTCAAGGCTAGATAGCGTGAAATAGCCTCCTAAACCCAGGTCTGCGTCGATATCCAACACCGGATTGATCTGCTTCAAAATACTGTTCGTCACCGCGGGAGAAAGCGGTTTGCCGTTCATAATCATTTGCGGATCAATGAGGTCGAGGTATCGTCCTGCGCGCGTCGCAAGCCTCCCTATCGCTGAAAATGGCGCAGGTTTGCCGAATAGTCCCAGATTGCCTGAAATTCCAACAGAGTCCGATAGGAAAACGACTTTCACTTCAGACATTAGTTTGGAATACTTCGACGATACGAAAGTCTCCAACCCTATCGGAGCGATCATTACCGAGGCGGGACCGACTCCCGCTCCTCGTATCACCAGCCAATCTTTGTAGGTCGCCTGTCCAATGTCGTATGTCACATCAGGTATGTCCGCCTCAAATCGGAGAACAGGCAAACCCTTTAAAGTGATGTTCGTGAGGTGCAGGCGCAGATGCCGTATGCTCCCCTTCCAACCTGAACGCGGTTGTGCAAAAAAAGGGAGTTTCTCCGAAACAAGTCGATCTCCGAAGATATCCACCGAATAGAGTTTATTGCCGAAAACCCCGAAGACTCCACGCGACTCCACCTTCGTCCGAATCGTCCCGGTGTGATTGAAAGAGTCCATCGCTTGCCTCGCGGCGTCATGATTGACTCGTTTCTCAAGGCTGCCATGAATTACGAACAACGAGAAAAGTCCGAAGACGACGTTCTTTAAAGTATCATCCAAGATAGTTGCCGTTACTCCCCAAGATAGGCTTTACGAACTTCGTCGTTCTTCAGCAAATTCGCGGCCGTGTCCGCTAAAACCACGTTTCCGGATTCTAGAACGTAGCCCCGATTCGCGATTTTAAGCGCCTGATTTGCGTTCTGCTCCACAAGCAGAATTGTGACGCCTTCGCGATTGATCTCTTTGATGATCTCGAAAATGGACTTCACAAGGAAAGGCGCAAGTCCTAGAGAAGGTTCGTCAAGTAGAAGCAACCTGGGACGTGCCATGAGCGCTCTTCCGATAGCGAGCATCTGCTGTTCGCCGCCTGAAAGAGTGCCTGCAGACTGATTTTCTCTTTCCAGAAGCCTCGGAAAAAGAGTAAAAACCCTCTCCATATCGCTCTTATTTTCCGCTTTCAGTTTGTGCCGCGTATAGGCTCCGAGTTCGAGGTTTTCACGTACTGTCATGTTCGA
>JAYVOT010000027.1:0-2859 GCA_043757795.1 Chthonomonadaceae bacterium
CAAAAATGGCTAAAGTCCAGTTTAAGCTATATTAAGAGGTCCCTCATGCCCGATGTCGTTGAGAAAAAGCCGCTTATCAGCGCTTATTGGAGTTTGTCCGCCGCGGAAGCGCTATTAAGCCTCAATACGACGCCTCAGGGATTGACGGGTGACGACGCTCGTCAGCGACTCGCCCAAAGCGGCTCCCAAAGTCAGGATCGCAACGGCGCGACAAGAACGATTTCCCTTCTGCTTTCTCAATTTAAAAGCCCAATTATTCTTATTTTGCTTTTCGCAGTCGGACTTTCGTTTTTTTTGCACGATAATATCAACGCCGTAATCATCCTTGCCATTGTCCTGATGAGCGGTTTGTTGGGGTTTTGGCAAGAGCGCGGCGCGGCAAACGCGGTGGCGAAGTTGCTCGCGATCATACAAGTGCAAACGACCATTCTGCGCGATGGAAAGCCAACCGAAACCCCAGTCGGGGAGATCGCGCCCGGCGACATCGTTCTGCTTAATGCGGGAGACGTGATTCCCGGCGACAGCCTCCTTCTGGAATCCAACAATTTGTTCGTCAACGAAGCCTCGCTCACCGGCGAAACGTTTCCCGTCGAGAAGACTGCCGGGATTTTGCCCCCCGATACGCCGCTCGCAAAGCGTACGAACTCCCTTTTTACCGGAACCTATGCCGTAAGCGGAACAGGCGTCGCGGTGATAATGAAGACCGGAAAAAACACCGAGTTCGGGCAAGTTTCGGAGTCTTTGAAACGACGCGCGCCGGAGACTGATTTCGAGCATGGCATCAAAGATTTCGGCTATCTGCTGATGCAAGTGACGCTGACAATGGTCCTTTCCATCTTTGCAATCAACGTTTTTTTACATCGCCCGGTTCTGGACTCCTTTCTTTTCGCGCTTGCATTGGCTGTCGGGCTAACCCCCCAACTTCTGCCCGCGATCATCAGCGTGAATCTGGCGCATGGGGCGAAGCGAATGGCGGAAGCGAAAGTCATTGTTAAAAGACTCGCCGCCATCGAAAATTTCGGCAGTATGGACGTCCTCTGCTCCGACAAAACGGGTACGCTGACGCTTGGCGAAGTGGAGCTGAACGCCGCCTTAAATATAGATGGGAAACCTTATGACAAGACCCTTCTCTACGCTCAGCTGAACGCCTTTTTTCAAACCGGATACACGAATCCCATTGATGCCGCGATCATAGCCTATAAGCCGTTGGATGCGTCCGAATACAAAAAACTGGATGAGGAGCCGTATGATTTCGTCCGAAAACGACTCAGCGTCCTTGTTTCAACGGGCGACTCGCTTCTGATGGCGACAAAAGGCGCGCTCTCGAACGTTCTTGAGGTCTGCACTACCGCTGAAACAGCCGTCGGCGAAATCGTTCCTATAGCCGCGTTGCTAGACCAGATTCAAAGACGCTTCGAAGAGTTCAGCGAACAGGGTTTCAGAGTGGTGGGAGTCGCCTACCGCGATGCCGGATTACAGTCGAATATCGCAAAGGGAGATGAGAAGGGGATGACCTTTTTAGGTTTCCTTACGCTCTTCGATCCGATCAAACCGGGAACTGTCGAGGTGATCCGAACCCTTCGCAAACTTGGAATCTCTTTCAAAGTAATCACAGGAGACAACCGCCTCGTCGCAGCGAAAGTGAGCGGCGATGCGGGACTTTCGAGCGCGAACATCCTGACAGGGCCGGAACTGCGCGAGATGAGTCACGCGGCGTTGCGACAGCGAGTCAACGATGTGGAAGTTTTCGCTGAGATCGAGCCGAATCAAAAAGAGTCCCTCATCATTGCACTCAAACAGAGCGGGCACGTCGTCGGATACATAGGGGACGGCATCAACGACGCCTCTGCGCTCCACGTCGCCGATGTGGGAATATCCGTTGCAAACGCCGTAGACGTCGCAAAAGAGGCGGCGGACATCGTTTTGCTGGAAAAAGACCTCGCAGTTCTTGAACACGGCGTCCGGGAAGGCAGAATCACGTTTGCAAACACCCTCAAGTACATTTTCATGGCGACGAGCGCGAACTTTGGAAATATGTTCAGCATGGCTGGCGCATCGCTCTTCCTCCCATTTTTGCCGCTCCTTCCCACGCAGATTCTGCTCACGAATTTGATGACGGATTTCCCGGAAATGACGGTCGCTACAGACAACGTAGACAGCGAGATGGTGGAGAAGCCGCGTCGTTGGGACATCGGTTTCATTCGCCGATACATGATGGTTTTCGGATTGGTAAGTTCAGTCTTCGACTACCTCACATTTGGAGTATTATTGCTCCTGTTGCACGCGAACCCGAAACAGTTTCGCACCGGATGGTTCCTTGAGAGCGTCGTTTCCGCTTCTCTGATTGTCCTCGTCATCCGAACTCGCAAGCCGTTCTATCGCAGCAAGCCCGGAACTCATCTCCTCTATGCAACTATTGCGATCATCACGGCAACTTTTGCTCTTCCTTATACTCCGTTGGCGGGAATATTGGGATTTACTCCAGTCTCGCCAATATTCCTTGTAGCGTTAAGCCTCATTCTAGCGCTTTACATCGCTACTACCGAGGTAGCGAAAGCCCTTTTTTATAAGAGCGAGAATCGGAAGATTAAATCTTGACGGCTCCTCCGCTATCCGGCAAGCAGTCTTCCTCGGACTGAATACGTTCGGCGAAACGCCTGTTCTATCGCGCGATGCAGTATTGGTTGAAGGTTGGGCGGGCAATTGCGCGCCTCCCGAGCGAAGAAGTCAACCTTCCGGCACAGTAAGTCTGTAACTACTCACCTCACCCCCCAACCCCATACGCGTTAACTTAAGCCGAAAGTTCGTACTGGCGCGCCCCCGGCGCTCCACGCCGCCCCCGATTTCGGGGGGAAGAGA
>JAYVOT010000028.1:0-2857 GCA_043757795.1 Chthonomonadaceae bacterium
TAGCGGGGGTGGTTGTGAATCATGAAACTGAGGAGTTGATTGAAGGGGCAAATCTTCAACTCGAAGGCTTGGAGCGGAGCGCCCGAACTGACGCGAACGGGTTTTTCTCTTTCCTCAACATTCCTGTCGGCATCTACGCTCTACATATCAAGAAAGAAGGCTATCTTTTGCAGGAGACGGCGGCGGAAGCGTGCAATGCAGACGGCGGAATCCCCAACCCGATCGTAATCTCACTGCACGCGCAACCGGAAAACCTTGAAATTTCAAAACGAAGCGGAAATCGAATTTCACAAAAGAAAACGCTTAGAAATGAACCTTCGCTGATCGTTGCGAAGCTCGAACCTCAATCAGACAATGTGGCGCTCAGGAGCGATGAGGCTGAACCAGTCTAAGTAGCGTTACAATTTCGTTAAATATGTTATTTGACTCATGTTACGCACTCCGTAGGACGAAATGTCCGGGTGTTGAAAACACGGTTCGTGAGATTCAGGGCATGGGCTGTCAGGGTTTGGCAGCGCTCTGCGCTTAGCCAGGTATTGAAATGAGAACACCCACCACAAAAATGGGCGTCCTGCTGACGCGAGATTCCGGGGTCTCAAAAACCAATCCATTTGCGTCAAGTTTGAAGGTCCGGCATAGCTATGTCCAAAAAAAAATGCTTCCGCCGATTGCGCATTTGCAAAGCGGCTCTGCACGATGTGACGACTCCCAAAGTAGCGGATTGGATTATCGCCCGAAGGGCTTCCCGCCGAAGGCGTTATAGCGAAAAAGCTCTGCCCGTCGTGACTGTTGATGGCGATGCAGTGAATAAAGACGCCTTCGGCGTTTCCCGCGTCCGGAGAACGCCCATTCATTTGCCGGGTGTTTTCAACACGCGGATTTGTTGGTTGCGTAACATGAGTTATTTGACTCAAAGGCGTTTTACGCCCGTGACATAAATTACGCAGATCACTGACTTTCAGTGTGATGTCATCTGGTCAAAAACAATAATTGGCTTCACAAAATATCAGCTTTTTGAGATGGTCAACTCGAATAACTATTTTAGGAGATATTCATGCCCTCCATTCATCCGGATGAGCGTTGCATCGACCTTCATTCCCACACCACCGCTTCCGACGGCGATCACTCGCCAGTGGAACTCATGGCTCGCGCTTTCGAGATTGGGCTGAAAGCGATCGCTGTGACGGATCATGACACGACTGCCGGGGTGTTGGAAGCGGTTGCAGAAGCGGAGAGGTTGGGCATCGAGCTGATTCCTGGCATCGAACTCAGCGCTGAGCCGAATGGGAAAGGACAATGTCACATTTTGGGTCTTTTTATTGACGCGGAAAATGCGATCCTTCAGAACAGACTGAATCAAGTCGTAGAGAATCGCAACAACCGCAATGCCAGAATCATTGCGAAAATGCAACAAGAATTAGGATGGGAGATCACGCTTGCAGAGGTAGAGGCGGAGGCGGGCGGCGAGATCGTGGCACGTCCTCACTTTGCAAAAGTCCTTGTTCGAAAAAAGCTTGTGCCGGATTTCCAAACTGCTTTCGATCTCTATCTTGGGACGGGCGGCAAGGCATACGTTAGCCGAGACAGATTGACTCCGAAAGAGGCGATAGACTTGATACATGGCGCGAGAGGCGTGGCGATTCTAGCGCATCCAAACAACCTCAACATGAATGAGACTGAGACGGAAGCTGAAATCCTTCGCTTAACGGATTTAGGGTTGGACGGCATCGAAGCGCGATACAATCGCCACTCGAAGGCAGAGAACATCAGATATCTGACGCTTGCTTCGCGATTGAATCTGGTTACCTCGGGCGGCTCGGATTTCCACGGATCGAGTGTCAAGAAAGACGTTCACTTGGGACATGTGGAAGGAGCGGAAGCTGCGCCGTATGGTTTGTTGGAGGGTTTGCTGGAAGTTAGAAAAAAGCAACGTTGAAGTCGTTTGCTATTTGACTGAAAATTTGTTGGAAAAAAGCCAGTAAAACCGAAAATCGCATCCTAAGCGGGAACATAGATGCGGAATCCGCATTTCACATTTCCGCCGTTCATTGCTTGCTCTTTGTTCTTTTTCACTATTTGAGTGAGACACGGGGTATAATAATAACTTGTTTTGATTGAATCGCATTGACTTTTGACGCACGAATAGTTGTTCAAAATCAGTCATTCAAGAAAATATATGTTTCCCGTTTAAGTATCACTCAACAAAGTCAATTTCGAATTTTGAGATATTTTTTCTTAATCAGTAAAACGAAAACCACCCTTTTTTCATTCAGCGAGCGACGATGACAACGACCCAAAATGATCCTGGCGCCCCTAAACCGACGGAATACAAGTTCGACAAGAATCTAATTTTCATCGTTTTTCGCAAAAGACTAAAACTGTTTTTCCTGGTAGGCGCTGTTCTTTTCGCTCTCTGTCTGCTCGTCGGGTTCTTTCTTTTCCCTCAATCGTACACTTCAACCGTTTCCATCTCTATTCAGTCCAACTCGTCGCCTGCAGGAGCGTTGGCTTTGCTTGGCGGTTCGAACGGACCAAAGAAATATATCGGCGTTATCAAAAGCAGAAGGCTTATCGCTGAGATCGACAAAGTAGTGAATTTACGAGAGTTGCTGGATTTTCCGGACACTGATAAAGGGCAGGAAGAGGCTCTCGACAAGGTCGTCAAAGAGTTGAGGGTGGAAGACAATGTCAATGACGGGCTACTCTATATCACTGTCAATCTTTCCGGCCCCGCAAAATTGGCTTCCGACCCGCGAGGGAGACGCCGCCGACTTCCGTATGCTTCCGCATTAACCGCAAACTTGTATGCAGACGCTCTACGCAGATACATGAAGGACACGGATACGGACAAAGAATT
>JAYVOT010000029.1:0-2851 GCA_043757795.1 Chthonomonadaceae bacterium
TGCGAACGCGTCGCCGAACCCAACCTTTCCCAGACGTTGCGCTTGATGAACGGCACGAGCATCAACTCCAAAATAGCGGAGGGCGGCGGCAGAATCGCCAAACGCCTCGCTGAGAAAAAGCAGGATGACTTCATTTTGAACGAACTCTATCTCGCCTCAGTGGGACGCCCTCCGAAAGTCAAAGAGCGCGCCATCGTTTTGGGAACGCTCGCTTTCTCAAGCGAATCTGAGCGAAAAGCGACTTTTGAGGATGTGTTGCTGACGTTGCTGAACAGCAAAGAGTTCTTGCTGAATCACTAGAGCCAGGGCGTATTCTGTGAAGGCGGCACTAGATATTTTTTGCGTATTTTGCGTATTTCGCGGTTGAATTCGGATTTCGCGGGCGCTCAGGAGGCTAGACGATGATTGACTTTGAACTTGGACAACATACGGAATGCGATGGCGTGAGCCGACGCGACTTTTTGCGGGTCGGCGGCTTGACGGCGCTTGGCTTGAGTCTGCCGGGGATGTTGCAAGCGGCGCACGCATCTGAGAAAAAACAAGATTCGAAGCGAGACGTCTCCATCATTTTGCTCTGGATGGGCGGTGGCCCGAGTCACCTGGACACGTTTGATCCTAAACCCGAAGCGCCGTCTGAGATTCGCGGCGTCTTCAAGGCGATACCGACGAACGTCAGCGGGATCCAGATCAGCGAACACCTTCCGAAGTTGGCGAAACAGGCGGATAAGTACTCGATTCTTCGTTCAGTCACTTCCCCGGACGGCAATCACGAGACCGCGACGCACTACCTTCTCACAGGCTACCCCTTCAGCCCCGCCACTGAATACCCGGCTTACGGCTCCGTTTTGGCGCGTGAAAAAGGCTTCCAAAACTCCATGCCGCCCTACGCAATGTTAGGCGGAATGCCCTTCCAACACGGCGGCGGCGGATACATGGGTCCCGTCTACAACCCTTTTATGATTAGCGGCGATCCTTCAAACGCCGGGTTCAGCGTTCAAGACGTGACGTTGCCGAATGGAGTGGATGCAAATCGTCTGGAGAGAAGGCATAAATTTCGAGACGCTCTGGACAACTGGCAAAGATCGACGGATGTCGTCTCGAAAAACGCACAAACAATGAACCAGTTTTACGAGCGAGCATATAATTTGATTACCTCGCCCGCCGCTAAAAAAGCCTTCGACTTGAAACAAGAGAACGACAAAGTACGCGAGGAGTACGGAAAAAACTACTTCGGGCAGTCTTGCTTGCTTGCGCGCAGACTGGTGGAAGCGGGAGTGCGTTGCGTCGCGATCCAATATGGCGGTTGGGACACGCATACGGACAACTTCAACGCTTTGAAAAACGGGCTTTTACCCCCGATGGATACGGGCTATGCGGCGTTGCTCAATGATTTGAAACTGCGCGGAATGTTGGATACGACGCTAGTGGTGTGGATGGGCGAGTTTGGACGAACTCCTAGAATCAACGCCGCCGCCGGTCGAGATCACTGGCCAGGCTCGCTCAGCGTCGTGATGGGCGGGGGCGGAATTAAAACCGGAACCGTTGTCGGAGCTTCGACTGCGAATGGGGAGTATCCGAAAGAGAAGCCGTTGCGCGTAGAAGATGTCGCCGCTACGATCTACAAAGCGCTGGGAGTCAACTCTGAAAAAGAGTACATGACCCCGCAGGAGCGCCCCACAAAGATCAATTACGACGGATCCGTCATTTCGGAACTCATCAGCTGATGCGACCAACGTTTTTCAGACTGATCTGCGCCCTAATACTGACGCTATGCGCCCTTCAAGGACAGTCTCAGACCTACTCGAAAGACATTAAACCTATTTTGAAGGCGCGTTGCGTCGTCTGCCACAGCTCTTCGACGCTTGCAAACATCGCTCTATCCGGCGGATTGGCGCTGGATAGTTTCGAGGCTCTTGAGCGTAGAACTGCGGGGGCGAAACTCAACCCCGTGTTTGTTGCAAGCAAAAGCGACGAGAGTTCGCTCTTCAGGCGTCTCTCCGCAGGCGGCTCTAAACTAATGCCGAAGGGCGGTCCCGCTCTGCCGAAAACGGAGATTGCGCTCATCAAAGCGTGGATCGACGCTGGCGCGCAACCCGGCGACTTGAAATCGGAAAGCTCCAAAATCGCTCTGGCTTCAATTATACCAATGCCCGCCCCTTCCAATTCTCAGGACGTCAACTTCCCTATTCGTTGCGAAATCCCTGCCGACCTCAAAGACAAGTCTGCTCCGAAAGACGCAGTTCTCTCCCTCAGCCTTCAAGTCGGTCCGCTACCTTCAGTCACTTCTCTCGCCTTCAGCCCGGATGGTAAAATCCTTGCAGTCGGAGGGTATCGCTCCGTGTTCTTCTGGGAAGTCGCGTCCGGGAAACCTCTTGCCGGAGTCACGCACCTTGCAGGGCAGGTTCTCTCTCTGGCTTTCAAGCCGGATGGAAGCCTGCTCGCGGTTGCAGGCGGAGTTCCCGGCGCGAGCGGCGAGTCGGTTTTTATCGATATGAAGACCCTTGCGCTGACGAACATCGCGATGAAGTCGCATCAGGATGTCATCTACAGCGTCGCATGGAGTCCCGACGGTAGCAAATTAGCGACTGCGAGTCAGGATCGAACGGCGAAAATCTGGGAGTCAGCAACGGGCAAAGAGTTGAAAACGCTGAAGGATCACTCAGACGCAGTCAGTCGAGTCTGTTTCGCGCCGGACGGCAAAACCGTCTACACGTCTAGCCTGGATCACAACATTCGCCGCTTTGATGCGACGACCGGGGAGACGCAGAAAACATTTACAGGTCATGCCGAGGCAGTGAATGCTCTCGTCCTCAGCGCTGACGGCAAGCGAGTGATCTCCTCCGGCAATGAA
>JAYVOT010000030.1:0-2850 GCA_043757795.1 Chthonomonadaceae bacterium
AGCATTCCCAAGCAAGTGATTGATGCCTTGAGCAGAAGTTGCAGAGTAAGGAGGCTTTACATTGACATTCACAACAGGATTAGTATTGTTTATGGGAACCAGTATCTGCCCGTTCGCTTCCGCAGGCAGTGGCTGAGGAACTTCTGTTGTACCTAATGGCTCTCGTCCTGCGTTAATATTGAACTTGTACACGCCGCCATCGCATCCGACTAACATCTCAGAAGGAGTCCTAGGATTGAAAGCAAAAGCGTGTTGGTCAGTGTGAGTAGTTCGTCCAGCATACCAAAGTTTTCCGTTGTCCACAGAGTACCAGTTGCCGAGTACTCCTACGACGACGAATTCTCGAGTCAGCAAGCCTCTCTTAGGCGGGGTGGCAGTATCGACGATTAGCTGTTTGTCATTGACATTTCCGCTCCAGGTCACGCCAATATAGAAATTGTAGCCCGATTGATCCCAAATGCTTCTAGCAGGCGGATCGTTGTCTTTCGGGAAATTGACCAGTTGCGTCCAGACGACAGCGCCAAAATCCGAATCGTCGAGTGGGGCTCCCATTTGTCCCGGAGAGGATGCCCGCCAAACAGATTTCGAACTTGCATCGACAACATATAGGGTTTTGGCGCCGCGTTTTGTTTTCATCGGAGACGCAGCGATGTCGATCCTCGTTGCCCCGGCAGGAGCGCCTGCCATTGCAGTCCAGGTGAAACCTCTATCGGTTGATATAAAAACACCGCCGTTAGGACCGTCCGCACAAGCGTAAAGAATTTCGCCTGTGGAGTTGGAAATCACATTTGAAAAAGATCCAGTCACTGCGGGGTTGGTATTAGGTCCAAGAACCTCTTTCCAGGTGTCTCCGCTGTCTAACGACATGAAGAGTCCTTGTCTACCTGCGGTTGCCAGAATTTTTGATGAGGAGTTAGGGTGAATGAGTATGTGATGGATTGGATTTGACCCGAAACTTCCTTTTGAGGTGAAAACCCACTTTGTCCCGTTCCAACGCCCCTTAAGCAATCCTATGCCAGGGTAACCTGTGTCGTACTCACCAGTTCCGACATAGATCGTATTGTTGTCCTTGTAGTCGACAGCGACGCAACTTGCGGCGATCGCTTTTTGGTCGTCCGTAATGGGTTTCCAGTTGGCGCCGTTATCGTTGCTCTGAAACACGCCGCCTCGAGACGCTGCTACAAAAAGTCGATTCGGGGTCACTGGATCATAAGTTGTTCCTGAGACTCGCCATGCTTCTCCATCATTAGCATAACCAGGAGCGCCTAATTCTTGCCATTTGATAGAGGTGGCGTTGGGGGTGACATTTCCAGAGCCGGGAATTCCAGCTCCCAAAACAGAACTGCCGCTTGACTTCAGAAGATTGGCATTCATCAAATCCCTCAGCGTAGCGCCTTTCGCAAAGACGGATGGATCGAGGCGATCGCCGGGCCAAACTCTAGGCCTCAACCAGTGGAGATAAGATTCCCAGTACTCAGCAGTGTCGTTAATGCTCCCTAAAGAAGGCTTAGTTGAATCTGAACTGCTCTTCAAAGTCGGTTTGCCTATGCGATGATCCTCATCGTCACCTTCTTCCGTAGCCTTGTTCTTTAAAGATTTGAGGCGAGCTAACGCTTCATTGCGTAGCATTTTCTTGTGTTTCAGTACAGAACTCAATGAAAACATATCATAAGCATCTGTCTTGATGTGGTTGGGTTTTGCCTTTGCAACCAACTTGTGGTGGGTTTTCGCATGCTTGTGTTTCAGTGCAAGGTGTGAAGGCTCGTTTGCGGAGACTCTAGAACCAAGCGAGAACAAAAGAGAACAACCCACTATTCCAGAAAGCATAGTGCGGGAATAGTGCAACTTGTGCATAGTATCTTCCTTTCGAAATAAAATAACAACGGCGTTATTCGCAAGTACAGGGTGTGGAATGCCATACATAACCGATTGAGAAATAGAGTCTGTCCCAAATTGATATTTGAAAACAGATAAAGACCATTTTTAAATTCAATGTCTTAGTTAAGAAACATGGCTCTCGCAATTATCGCCCAGCTTAGAGGGTCATTTTCTATTTTGCGTTACGACGGCTTCGATATAAGTTATTCAATCCAATATTGAGTATTGAAAAAGAATATTGTTGACCGTAGATTAATGTTCATGCAAACATCAAGTTAAGAATATGTCAATATTCTCTCTCGAAATCACTTTCACCTCCTGCTCAAAACAATATTTTTTTATTTTTTGAGAAATAAGCATGGAATTTATATTGAAGTCGCATCTTGCATCCAATTTAAATGAAAATATTTGACATGAATTATCTAGCCCACTTCATCGAGTTCTCAAAACAACCCCAAATTTTTCCATTCGTCCTGCCAGTTCAGCCTCTTCGTCCCCGTATTATACCTCCTCTTCAATGCCTCCGGCTGATTAAAGTTCCATCGCTTCCCTGCCCATTCCAGCCTGTATCGTCGACCGAAACTATTTAGATCCTTTGGGGCGACATTATACAGCGATACTCGCGATTTGTTTTAGTTGGACAAGCTGTTGCCCTGGGATGTGACGGTTCGAACTAAGTTCCGCCCTCTGACAAAAACGAATCGTTGAATAGTTTTCAATGACAGCGCCTTCCGGGTATTCTCAAAAGGTGTTTTCTTTTTTCTCGCAGACACAATATTTGACTGCAGTTCGCAAAAAGTTGAACAACATTTTTAAGCAAGTAAAAACATTTTAAAACGTTTAAATTATTGCAGTATCACTCTGTTGAATTTTAAATGCTTCAATACCTTCGCCAAATTGTTAGGCGTGTCGCTCCTCGAAGTCTCCTATTCAGAAGCCTCTATGCGACCGATTTAACTTCATTGTCCGCTT
>JAYVOT010000031.1:0-2849 GCA_043757795.1 Chthonomonadaceae bacterium
TAGCGGGACTTGCAGGATGTCCGCCAAAAGGCGGCATCGGAGCGAACAATGGTTCCGGCGTCATCCCAAAGCCGGGAGACCCGCTCTACAATCAAATGGTCTCGGCTTTCTATGCCGGAACGATCAGTTTGCAATCGAGCGAGGATAAAGTGGCGGCGAGAGAGTTGGCGAAGGCAGTGAAGTTGGTTCCGGGAGAGCCTGCGGCATGGGCTAATCTTGCGCTGATGCACTTGCGTTTGCAAGACAAAATATCGGCGAAGAAAGAGTTGGATCAGGCGAGCGCCCTTTTAGACAAACCCAATAGCGACATCGAGGCGTTGTACGCGTCTTTGCAGGAGAAACTTGGAGACTCGCCGGGAAAAATATCTCATCTCAAAAAAGCGATTGAAGTAGACGGCTCTAACCTCAGGGCGCGTTTTTCGCTTGTGACTGCAATAAAAGAGAGTGCACACCCTGATGAGAAAGCGATACAAGAGCAGTTGCAGGCTATCCTAAGTCAAAAGCCGGATAATCTCGCGGCGCTTGTAGAACTTGCGGTCAGTTCCGCAAACAGCGTTGACGCTCCGCTCTTTAAAAAGTGCATGGAAGTGTTGCAGGCGCGTTCTGCCACCTTCCCGACAGCCGCTCTGGCAATGTTTCAGAAAGCGAAAGCTCTTGAGAACAATCCCGCTCAAGCGTCAGTTTCGGTAAAATTATTAAAAAACCTTTTCTCCGACTTTCCGCTTTATATTCAAGACGCCAAATCGATTCGCCTGGATCGACCGAAACTCGTTGGCGATCCATTGCCCCGCCTACTGAAAATGGTCTCTCCCTCCGCGACGCCCTCCGTTCCTGATGCCGCTCTCGCTTTCAAATCCGAGGCGATCAGCGGCGCTTCAGGTTCCTGGCAGATCGTCAGAACCTCGACGCTTGCCGCAGAGCTGCCTGAAGAGATTGCGAGCGGACATAGAATCAAGCCTGTCTCTGAGAAGAAACCGGCGCTGATATTAGCGAACGGAACAGTGGTGCAATTCATCGCCCCGGATGGCAAAGCATTGCCGCCTATTCCCTTTCCCGGCGGAGCGAATTCGATTTTGAAACCTGAGTCGATCCTCTCTGCGGACCTCAATTACGATTTTCGACCGGATCTCGTGTTAGCCGGCGACAAAGGCTTCAAGTTGTATGTGCAGACCAACGAAGGCAAGTTCATTGACGTCACTGGAAAAACAAAACTTCCTGCAACCGTTCTCAACGCCGCCTACACTGGAGCCTATGCCGCAGACATGGACGACGACGGCGATCTCGACCTGATTCTGCAAGGGAAGGGTAGCGCTCCCACTGTTTTGCAGAATCACGGGGACGGGGACTATCAGGTCGTCAAACTTTTTCCCGGATTGCCGGAGGTGAAGGGGTTTGTTCGCGCCGACCTTGACGGGGACGGAGAAGGCGACATCGCCTTTTTAGGGGCGAAGGGCGAACTGCACATCTACGAGAACAAACGCGGCGGACAGTACAAACTCTGGACTCCTCCGACAGTCGATCCGCTTCTTGCCATCGCCGCCGCCGACATTACGGCAAGGGGAACGCTTGATCTAATCGGGCTGAAGGCGGACGGTTCCATCGTGCGCATGGGAAGACTCGTGGACGGAACCTGGGACGTCGTTGAGATCGCGAAGTGGGACTCAGTTCCCAAAGACGGTTCCGCGCGACTTTCCTCCGCTGACCTGGACAACAACGGAGGCGTCGATTTAGTCGCCACAGGAAGCGCCGGAACTCAGGTCTGGTTAAGCGACGAGAAGGGTAAACTAAGTCAGCTCGCCGCGAAAACCGACGTGAAATCCGCCTCGATCGATCTCGCGACGATTAGCGGAACACTCGATCTCTACGGGGTCGGCGCGGATGGCAAGCCCGCTCGATTCGTCAACACGCCGACGAAGAAGTATCACTGGCAGGCGATTCGCCCGCGCGCCGAGTTCGTGGCAGTCTCAAAAGGCGTCCGGTACGTCGGCAGCGACAGAGTCAACAGCTTCGGGGTGGGCGGCGAGGCGGAGATACGCGCCGGCTTGCTCTATCAGAAGCAGTCGATAATCGGACCAACGGTTCACTTCGGGCTTGGCGAGAACGTTCAGTGCGACGCTTGCCGGATACTTTGGCCGAACGGCACGAATCAGGCGGAGTTCCCCCCCGACCTGAAAATCGATCAGATCGCGATGGCGAAACAGCGACTGGACGGTTCCTGCCCCTGGCTTTTTGCGTGGGACGGCAAGTCGATGCAGATGGTGACGGACTGCATCTGGCGCTCTCCGCTCGGGTTGCGTATCAACGGGCAGGTGACGGCGGGCGTCGCGATGACGGAAGATTGGCTCAAGCTGAGGAACGATCAACTCGTGCCGCACGACGGAATCTATGATCTGCGAATTTCCGCCGAATTGTGGGAAACGCATTTCTTCGACTATCTGGAGCTTCTGTCCGTCGATCATCCTGAGGGCACGGAAATCTTCACGGACGAGCGTTTCGCGATTCCGGCTCCTCCGCTAAAGGTCTTCCTTACGTCGATCCCGACCCCGATTTCGAAAGCGACCGACGACGTTGGAACCGACGTGACGGACATCGTGAACAAGCGGGACATGCGCTTTTTGGACACGTTCGGGCGCGGGCAGTATCAGGGCGTAACGCGGGATCACTACGTCGAGTTCGAATTCGGAGCGGAATGCCCCGTCGATCAGCCGCTCGCACTGATCGGGAACGGCTGGATTCATCCTACGGACAGCTCCATCAATGTGGCGCTCAGTCAGAGCGCTCGGGATCAGCCGAAGTCGCTGACTCTGGAGATCCCGGACGGCAAAGGCGGCTGGAGGAGTGCAAAGGGG
>JAYVOT010000032.1:0-2839 GCA_043757795.1 Chthonomonadaceae bacterium
AAGTATCCCATCGCAAAATATCTTCCTGTTTACCTTATCGAGGAGTTCCTAAAGCGCAAAAAACCGATTTCGATCGCTAAATACGATGGAATTCGATCACACACCGGCGAAGAATTGGAAGGTTGGTTGATCGCCTGCCCGCTTACGCCCCGGCAACTGCTCACTCTCCCGCCAGATTTCATTTGCGACAAATTGGAAGAGTGCGGAAAAATCGCTCTGGAACTCGGCGCGAAAATAATGGGTCTCGGGGCGTACACCTCCGTTGCAGGGGATGGAGGCGTCTCGCTTGCGAAACGCCTGCCGGAACTCGCGATCACGACAGGCAACTCCTATACTGTGACAACTGCAGTTGAGGGAGCGATTCAAGGCGGCGCTTTGATGGGACACCTTCTTTCCGAATCGAGAGTTGCGATAGTCGGCGCGAACGGCTCGATAGGCGCGACCTGTGCGGAGATATTGGCTCGCGAAGCAGCGGAAGTGATGTTGCTTGGACGCAATACGGAGAGGCTAGAGTCGCTTGCAACGCGACTCCGACCGACGAGTCGAGCCAATATCGGCATCTCGACAGACATCTCAATGGGGCTGAGAAATGCGGATATCGTCATTACAGTCACTAGCTCCGTCGATGCCGTCATTCAACCTGAGTTCATCAAACGAGGCGCTGTCGTTTGCGATGTCTCCCGGCCCAGAGACGTTTCGATTCGAGTAGCGAAAGAGCGCAATGACGTGCTAGTCATCGAAGGAGGCATCGTCGCCGTTCCGGGCGGTATGCGCCTTACAAAATTCGAAAAGCCTGATCAACTTTTCACCTTCGGTTTTCCGCCCGGTACAGCCTATGCCTGCATGTCCGAAACCATGATGCTGGCGCTTGACAGTCGATGGGAAAACTTCACCCTGGGCAAAGAGGTTTCAGTGACTCAGGCGGACGAGATGGGCAGAATGGCTGAGAGACACGGCTTCAAATTGGACGGTTTTCGCGCATTCGAGAGAGCCGTGACGGAAGAGACGATAGACAGGATACGAACCAATGCGTTCGGAACAGAACGAAAAGCCCAACCTCATCCCAAAAAAGTTCACGCTTCTCTAGTCTGAACCATAAATCCCATGAAGAAATTTGCCCGAGTCTATGGCGTAGAACTACTCTTTGTTCGAATCGGCGTGAGAGTGCATTAATATGCTGCTGGAAACTTTGAAAGGGCGCTTATATACTTGACTAAGCATGGAGATAGGGATGGCAATTGCCCTCCCTATCTTTTTTCTGCTTGGATTCTTCGGTTAAGTTCTTCTTTTGGGACTGAAAGGACTTACTTGACTAGAGATTCAAACTTCTGGAACTCCTCGGACTTGAGAGAAGCGGAAGGTTGGGTTGCTCTTTGAGTTGGGGTTTCGCTGGCTTTTTCATACTGATATTATAACGGATATTCAATAGAAGGTAATACCCGTTCGCAAGGCGAATATTACCTTATGAACAGATTATTTTATGGTGACAACTTAAAAGTAACAGGGTTAGCGCATCTAAATTCCGCTCTTTATTATCTTCATCAAGTAGGGGTTATCCCATCCAGCCAGCTTATGTCTTGCTTTTATCCCTCGATTACAGGTTTTCTCTTGTCGGATCAGGTTTAAAGCGATATGTCGCATCACTGCGAACATTTCTGCACCGTCGTCCGTCCGAATTCGACTAGCATCTTCGTCAAGACTCACGTCTAAAACATAATGCAAGCTATTCTCGATACCCCAGCGCTGACGAACATCAATTCAATATTCAAATGTATTTTGTAGTAAAAATCACCTCATTTTATGAGATAACAGCGATTCAGTTTGAAAGTCTAAAAGATGCACTTCAGTACTCGGGCTACAAACTTAGAAAAGGGGAATTAAAGTGAATAACAACGAGGTTGAAATAGCGGAGCTGAAAGCGCTACGTAAACGACTATCCAATCACTCAGACATGAATTGGATAGGTAATGAAACTTACCCCAAATTGCTAGATAATTTGGAGTGTTGTATCCGGCGGTTGGAATCTTCTGAGATTTCTGCGCTAGATCATTATTTAGCCGTCTTGAAAACGGACGTTATTGAATTCTGTGACGAGATCGAGGATTTCTGGGCGCAAGGGGCGTGAACCTGAAAAACCAAACAGATTTAGAAAAGGAGAGCCGAAGGTTTATCCCTTTTAGCCGTATTCTCAAGTGTCTTTTTCCGCAACTTATCATTGACAATATAGACACACAGGGGAACATTTCCAGATGAATTGTGGAAGGAATTCGGCAGACTTACGAATTGGCAAGGCAGTGTAATTCAAAGACCCAAATATTGGGGGAAGCTAGTTAACGAATTGATAGATGAATATTTAGTTGGAGATATTGCTAAATGGTTAAAATGAAACATACATTAACCTCAGCATGGTAGAAACTATCATCAATGGCTAAGCGCACAGTTCGGATTAAAGAAACTCTTGGATCATATTTGGAAGGTAATAGGGATTTCCCTGACTTGTAAAAGCATGGCACAACTCAGAGAGAAGATGGCAGAAATTCATGGTAAGCATCCCATTCAATAAACTCTGTATATTGAAGCCCCAATGGATAACGATACAGGAACTATTAAGCAGCAGAAAATTATTAGTCAAACGCTAAAGCCAAAAACGATGCAAGCCAAACCTGATTCTCTCGAACTCTAAATCATCTAACACCTTGACTAAGCATGGAGACATCTGTTTTGTCTCCATACTTAGTCAAGTATATAAGTGATGTTACGCAGACCTTACGACCAAATGATTTTTTCGAGAGCGCTTTTGAATCCCATGACTAAAGTCACGGTCTAGGTGGCGCTTCGC